>NZ_CP096205.1:1811250-2113125 GCF_023195775.1 Flavobacterium azooxidireducens | reverse complement strand
TTATCTTTTTAAAATTAGATGCCAATAAAGTAAATGAATGGTAGGTTATTTTAAAAACTTTAGCTCAACCAATACCGGAAAATGATCAGATGGATATCTACATGAATAACTATCGGTTAAAACTGCATATTTTTTAATTTCGAATGATTTTTTTGAAACAAAAATATGATCAATTTCTCTTTCTCTACCAATTGGTTTATGAAATTCAAACGCATTGAATGTTCCCCTGAATTGTAAATCAATTTTGAAGCACTTTTTGAATGAACATATTTATTGGATAAGAATAAAATAGGTTCAGAATTCGGTTCTAAATTAAAATCACCCATAATAATTACACGATGATTTTTATTAGCCACTTCACTTATTCTTTGATGAATTAATTGAGCACTTTTATTTCTAGCAACTTCACCAACGTGATCAAAATGAGTGTTAAACACACAAAATAGCTGCTTAGTTTTTATGTCTTTAAAAATACCATAGGTACAAATTCTGTTCAAAGCCGCATCCCAACCTTTTGAAGCTTCATCCGGTGTTTCAGATAACCAAAACGTATCAAACTCAATTAATTCAAACTTACTGCTTTTGTAGAAAATGGAACTATGTTCACCATTTTTCCCTCCATCTCTTCCTTCTCCAAACACTTTATAATCCAGAAGAACAGAATCTAAAAACTGAACTTGATGAGGCAATCCTTCCTGAATTCCAAAAATGTCCGGTTCATAAAATTGAATTAAATCGGAAACTTTTTCTTTTCTGTTTGGCCAACTGTTTTCGCCATCGCTGGCTAAATCAAGACGAATATTATAGGTCATTACTTTTACTTCTTGACCAAAAAATTGATTTGACAACATCATCAATACAACTAAAATTATCTTTTTCATATTCATTAATTAAAACTCCATGATTTATAATCGTTATTTCTTTCAATTTGGTTTTCAATTTCATCAGGCAAATGATGGAAGAAATCTATTCCGGTTAATTCTTCCAACTCATCAACCGAAACAACAAACTCATAAAGTGGTCGGTCGCTGTTTTTGTGTGGAACTAAAAAAGCAATCATTCGTGGTTTATCATTCGAAACATCAAATAGAACTTTATAAAAATAATCCGGCACAGAAACATCTTCTTCACCAATTGTTTTGAGGTTTGGTTCTAAAACGCCACCGGTTATCACATACAAACCATCATATTTATCGGCCCAGTAGCGAACTTTTTGCTCTAAACGATTCCAAACTCCTGCATTGAAATCTGATTTTTGTGGTGAAATATTAGATGTGTAGAATGTTTCATTATATGCTTTTTTGGAAAACTTCATATCTCCGGCAGGACACAAATGACCTTTGTCGTAGCCGGAATTTTTATAATTTCGCCAATCAGCAGAACGAGTTTTTACTTTGGGATCTTCAATAAAATAAGGTCTTTTAAAATCTGAATAAGATGAAATTCCGGATTTCAATTCATAAGCAACCCATTCTGCTTGTTCATGTTCTTCTTTATATGAAAGTGTATAATGCGTATGTTTAATCACTTGACCGGTTGTGGAAGTTGGATAAAAATCAAAATTATTCCAATCGATTTTAGCGAATTCTTGATTAATGATTTGACTATCAGAACCGCCTTCTTTTAACACATAATTATCTCTGCATGAAACACATACTGAAAAAATTAATACTAATTTAGCTATGAAAATTATTTTACTCATTCAAAAAAATATCTTAATTTTAACAAATAGGAATGATTATTGCTAACTTTGTAAATGTATTAAAAAAGTTGTTCTTTTGAGATACATTAATTTGTTTAATTTAATTATACACCTTTATGAAATTTAAAATTAGTACCCTTTTGGTTTTGCTAATCTCTATTATGAGCCAAGCACAAGAAACAAAAACAACAACCGCAGACACGTTAATTAAAACCGGAATTATGGTTGAAGAAAAAACACTTGAAGAAATTAAAATTGCTCAAGAAAAGGCATTGAAAGAGAAAGTCGCCGCTGACGAAGCTGAAGCAAAGGCTTTAAGAGAAAGAGAAAAAGCAGTTAAAGATGCTGAAAGAGAACAAAGAGATGCTGAAAAAGCCAAAGACCGTGCAGATAAAGAAGCTAAACAATTGGCCAAAGATCAAAGAAAGCATGAAAAAGAGGTAAAACAATTTGAAAGACAACAAAGCAGAGTTGCCTCAGCAGAAAAAAGTGTTTCCAGAGCTCAGGACAGAGTGGTTAGAGAAAAAAAATCACTTCAAAAAAACATGGAGCGTTTTGAAAAAAAGAAACGAAAAGGAAAGTTAACCGAAATTGAGGTTGAAAAAGAAAACATCAAAATCAGCAAACAACAAATCAAGATTAAAGAACTTGAAGCTGACGTTGAAGATGCTCAAAAAAAATTAGGAAAAGTTAGAAACTAACCAATCAAACCACGTGAAAGCGTGGTTTTTTTATTGCTTTACATCCAAGGCATCACGAAGTGAATTGCCTGTCATCATAAAAGCTAATGTGATGAGCATAATAGCTGTTCCTGGCACTAATGCCAAATACGGCTTTCCTAAAATGATGTAACTGTAATGATCTTTAATCATTCCGCCCCAACTGGGAATTGGTGGTTGTGCTCCTAATCCTAAAAAGCTCAAACCACTTTCGACCAAAATAGCAGAAGCAAAATTAGCCGCAGAAATCACAATCACAGGAGCCATAATATTTGGTATGATGTGATTCAGAATAATTCGCATATCCGAAAAACCTAATGCTCTTGCCGCGGTGACGTATTGCATTTCTTTTACGCTGATGATCTGACCACGAACCACACGGGCAACTTCAACCCACATGGTTAAACCTACAGCTACAAAAACTTGCCAAAAACCTTTTCCGAGGGCAAGCGTAATAGCAATAACCAATAAAAGTGTGGGAATAGACCAAATTACATTCACTAACCACATCACCATGGCATCAATTTTCCCACCATAATAACCACCGAGAGCTCCAAAAAATAATCCTACAATCACTGAAATTAAAACAGCGACAAAGCCGATAGAAATTGAAACACGTGAGCCAACCAACATTCTACTCAACAAATCACGACCGTATTTATCGGTTCCGAGGTGGAATTTTTTAGTGGTGATTAACTCTTTTTCAACTTCTTGAATGGAAGTAAAACCAATGAACTTATCTAAAGTGATTTCTTTGATTTGTTTTAATTCAGCATCTTCAGTATATTCTACATATTGAATTGAATTCCCTACAATCTTATATTCCAAAATCGGAATTTCAGTCACTTGATTGGGATGCCCGAAAAAATATCCTTTCAAGGTTTTGGGAGCAATTTTCTCAGATGGAACAGCTAACATTTGAACTTCAAAACCTGGCGATTTTGAATGAATAGACAAATGCATTTGATTGGCATTTTCTGAATTATCCGGTGCTAAAACATAGGCAAATAGAGCAAAAAAAATCATCAGTATGATATAACCAAAACTAAAAACACCCCAAAAATTCTTTCGGAATTTTTGAAGTGCTATGCTAGTTAACGACTTATTACTTTTGGACATTAGTTTATTTTTCAACTATTGCTCAAAGATACAATTTGCCATTTATGATTTTACAATTTTTTTCTTTAAATCTACTTTTCCTTTTACAACCGGTTTCGATTGCAAATCATCCAACACATTCAATGCTTCTTCCACATAAATGTCTTTGGATAGACTTTCAAACCAACGCTCTCTTTTTTCTTTGAATGATTCATCTTTACTCATCAATTCAAAATCTTGTGGAACTGGTTTAAATACCAAATCATTTTTATAATCTGAAATCGGTTTGAATTGTTTGCTTTTTTCTTCCAAACTATTTTGTTCAGCCGTAAAAGCATCTAATTTTAAACTATAAACTGCAGCATCTCTTCTTTCTTTTGTCCATCTAGCACTTTTTTCAATCAATTGAAAATGTTCATCTTGAGCCATTCTTGCTTTGCTATTTTGAACAGCACGATCAAAATTAGTTTGTTTATCCCAAATGTTAAATGGAGCTGGGTCAATTTTTGTCCATGGCATGGCATTGTCCAAATCTCTTTCGCCAATATCGATATACGAATAACGATCCGGCATTTCAACATCGCTGGTTACACCTTCTAATTGTGTTGAACCTCCATTGATTCTGTAGAATTTTTGAGTGGTCGTTTTTAAAGCTCCTAAATCGCCAACATTATTACCACGTACAAATTGGTTTAAATCAATTACGTTTTGAACAGTTCCTTTTCCGTAGGTTTGTTTGCTTCCAATCACAACTCCTCTTTTGTAGTCCTGAATTGCTGCAGCTAAAATTTCTGAAGCCGAAGCAGAGAAATTATTCACCATCACCACTAAAGGTCCATCCCACTGAATTTTAGGATCTTTATCGTACAAAACTTCCTTTTTAGTTCCTGCCGATTTAATTTGAACTACCGGTCCTTGTTCAATAAACAATCCGGTAATGTCAACTGCTGTTTTTAAGGATCCGCCACCATTATCACGAACATCCATAATGATTCCGTTTACGCCTTGTGCTTTCAAACGTTCTACCTCAATGGCTACATCTTTTCCGGCATCACGACTGTCTTGGTTTTCAAAATCGATGTAGAATTTCGGTAAATAAATGATACCGTATTTCATTCCGTTTCGTTCTACAACGCTTGATTTGGCATACGTTTCTTCGGTTTCAACCATATCTCGAATTAATGAAATTACTTTCATTGTTCCGTCTACTTTTTTAACGGTTAATCTAACTTCAGTTCCTTTTGGTCCTTTGATTTTTTTAACTACGTTATCTAATCGCATTCCAATTACGTCAACAGGCTCACCATCACCTTGGGCAACTTTTAAGATAACATCACCTTGTTCAAGTTCTTTTCCTCTCCAAGCTGGTCCACCCGAAATTAATTCGGTGATTTCCGTTAAATCATTTTTCTTTTGTAATCGAGCTCCAATTCCTTCAAATTTACCGCTGATACTCACATCAAAACGTTCTTTATCATCGGGAGCCATATAATTTGTATGTGGATCAAATCGAGAAGCAATGGCATTTACATATACGCCAAACCAATCGTTTCTGTCTAATTCTTTAATGAAAGTAAAATAATCATCCAACGATTTTAATGATGACTCTCTAGTTTCCTTTTCAAGTTCTTCAATCGATTTTGGTTTTTCTTCTTTCTTTTTATCCTTTTCAGCTTTTAATTTTTCTTTCAACTTTTCATCTTTAACATTATTGATTTTTTCATCAATAATGCCATTCTTTTCATCTTCTTGCAACTTGATTCTATCGGTTAACGATGACAAAGTAGAAAGTTTAATCTGTTTTCTCCATCGTTCTTTCAGCTCATCCGTGTTCTTGGCATAGGGAAGTTTTTCATAATCTGTATTGATTGTTTCATCAACAGTATAATCAAATGGTTTTTCTAAAATTTCTTTGTAATATTTCTGACTTTCCTGCATTCTTTTTAGATAAAGATTGTATGTTAAATCAAAAAATGACAAATCTTTATTTTTAATTTGGTCGTCAATTAGCGTCTCATATTTTGAGAACTCATCGATATCAGATTGCAGAAAAAATCGTTTTGACGGATCTAATGCTTCGATATAGTCTTTATAAATTCCTTTTGATAAATTATCATCAATAGCTGCAGGATCATAGTGCCCACGTTCTATCACAAAAGTCAATAAATCTATTAAAAGTTTATCTTTTTCGGGATCGGAACTCACACTCTTCTTTGAATCTATAGCATTAAATGCCAACAGTGCAACCGACAAAACAACTGTCAATAACACCAATTTGAGGTTTCTTTTCATAAATAGCAATATGGTTTTCATTATCTTTCTTTATAAGTAGTCATAAAAATTATGCCACTTCTGTTATAGTTTCAATTTTTTTAGTAAATTAATTTCAAAAAAATCACTTAACCAAACAAAGTTATGAAATTTGTTACGCTTCAAAATCTTAAAAAGAGTTAATTTTGTTTTCTTTAGGATATGATAAAACTAAATTTGTGGTTTAAATGCACACTAAATTCAAAATTAATCATTTATAATGAGTAAAAAACCGCTTATTTTAGTAACCAACGACGATGGAATCTCTGCTCCCGGCATCAGAGCCTTGATTGATGTAATGAAACAATTAGGCGATGTTGTAGTTGTTGCACCGGATAGTCCGCAAAGTGCAATGGGTCATGCGATCACCATCAACAACACACTTTTTATTAATAAAGTTAATTTTGATTCGGAAGTAAAAGAAGAATACAGTTGTTCAGGAACTCCTGTGGATTGTGTCAAATTGGCCGTTAATGAAATTTTAAAACAAAAGCCGGATTTGTGTGTTTCAGGTGTGAATCACGGTTCAAATTCTTCGATTAATGTCATTTATTCCGGAACGATGAGTGCTGCGGTAGAAGCCGGTATAGAAGGAATTCCCGCCATCGGTTTTTCATTGTTAGATTATGATTGGAATGCCAATTTTGAACCAATCAAAAATTCAATTAAAACCATTGCTTCCCAAGTATTGGAAAACGGTCTGCCCGAAGGTGTGATTTTAAACGTTAACTTTCCCAAACTAAAAGAAAAAGAATTAAAAGGCATGAAAGTTTGTCGTCAAGCCAAAGCCTTTTGGAAAGAAGAATTTGATAAACGCAAAACACCGCAAGGAAAAGATTATTACTGGCTCACCGGAGAATTCATCAACCAAGATAAAGGTGAAGATACTGATGAATGGGCTCTTGCTAATGGCTACATTTCTATCGTACCGGTTCAATTTGACTTGACAGCTCATCATGCTATTCAAAAATTAAATACGTATAAATTCAATTTATAATGCAAAAAACAGATTTACTTATTGGTTTTATATTGGGAATTATCGGTGCTTTTATTGGTGTTTTCCTATTCATCACATTTTTTACAGAATTTGAATTTGCAGATGGAATAATTGCATTGAAATCGCAAAATTCCTTAGGAAAATTAATTGCTTTAGGAGCAGTAATCAACGTAATATTGTTTTTTGGTTTATTAAAATTCAACAAAGAATTAATGGCTCGCGGAGTTGTTTTAGCAACAATTGCGTTAACCATTCTCACTATATTTGTTTAAAATGAAGTACTACATTATAGCCGGTGAAGCTTCGGGCGATTTGCACGGATCGAATTTAATGAAAGCTCTTCATAAAGAAGATGCTCAGGCTGATATTCGGTTTTGGGGTGGCGATTTGATGCAAAAAGCTGGCGGAACTTTAGTAAAACATTATAAAGAACTGGCTTTTATGGGTTTTGCTGAAGTGATTTTTAACCTAAAAACCATTTTAAATAACATTACTTTTTGCAAAAAAGACATAGAGCAATTTAATCCCGATGTAATTATTTTTATTGATTATCCCGGTTTTAATATGCGAATTGCCGAATGGGCTAAGAAGAAAAAAATTCCCACTCATTACTATATTTCTCCACAAATTTGGGCTTGGAAAGAAAATCGTATCAAGAACATCAAACGTGATTTTGACAAATTGTATGTGATTCTTCCGTTTGAAAAAGATTTTTATGAAAAGAAACATCATTTTCCGGTTGAATTTGTTGGACATCCTTTGATTGATGCGATTCATAATCGAACAAAAGTAGAAGAATCAACCTTTAGAAAAGAACACAATTTAGACGAAAGACCAATAATTGCTCTTTTACCCGGAAGCAGAAAGCAAGAAATCAGTAAACTTTTGCATGAAATGTTGGCTGTTGTAAAAGATTTTCCTGATTATCAGTTTGTGATTGCAGGAGCACCGGGGCAAGATTATGCCTTTTACAAGCAATTTTTGACGAACAAAGCCGTTCATTTTATTTCGAATAAAACGTATGATTTGTTGAGTGTTGCTCATGCTGCTTTAGTTACATCGGGAACAGCAACATTAGAAACTGCATTGTTCAAAGTGCCGGAAGTGGTTTGCTATAAAGGAAATTGGATTTCATATCAAATTGCCAAACGAATTATTACATTAAAATATATTTCGCTTGTCAACTTAATTATGGATGAAGAAGTGGTGACCGAACTGATTCAAAGTGAATGTAATTCAAAAAACATTAAAGCTGAATTATCTAAAATTTTAGATGAAAAATACCGACAAAAATTAATTGAAAAATACCATCTTTTAGAAGCAAAATTAGGTGGTGAAGGAGCTAGTAAAAAAGTAGCAAAACTAATTTTAGAAGATATTTCTTGATTTTAAGATCCTATTTTTTAACTTTGTAAAAATCAAAATTCTTGAAAAACGCAGTTATTATATCTTTTTTGTTGTTCTTTTTGGTGGGATGTAAATCTACCTCCTCCGGCATTGTTACCAGTAAAAGTGAGGCCGAGAAAAAAGGAATGTATACAGCTCCAAAACATTCGAAAGTGGTTGCAAAAAACACGCGAAAAACTACTGAAACTTCTAAAGCCACAAAAAAATCAAGAATTACAGAATCAGACGATGAAGATTTTGTTCCTGATAATGAAAACACACCCTATTTAATTCAACAATTAATAAGTTCTGCTAAGCAATACGAAGGTGTTCGCTATCGTGGCGGAGGCACAACAACTGCCGGAATGGACTGTTCGGGATTAGTTTGCACTGTTTTCAACGCTTATGATATTCAATTGCCACGAAGATCGGTTGACATGTCTAAAGTAGGTGAAAAGTTAAAACTGAAAGACGTACAAAAAGGTGATTTAGTTTTTTTTAAAACCAGTAATCGTGGCGTGATCAATCATGTTGGATTGGTTACAGAAGTGCGTGATGACGAAATTATATTCATTCATTCTTCGGTGCAACGAGGCGTGATTATCTCTTCTACCAAAGAGCCTTACTATCAAAGAACCTTTGCTCAAGCCAATCGGGTTTTGACTGAAGAACATTTTTAATCATCAATTTTTACGATAATTTTTCTTACTAATTAATTTTTTTATTATTTTCGTTTATATGAAAGTGATAAAATTCCCTACCATTGTAATTACTATCTGTTTGATTTTAGGAATTTTAGTTTCCAACGAAATCAAACCGGATGTTTATTTGGCAGTACTGATTGTTTCAGCAGCACTATTTCCGTTTTTGATTTTATACTTTTTTCTTAGAACGAATTTGAAATTTAGACTAAGCTTCGGAATCTCATCTTATGTTTTAGCTTTTACAATCGGAATATTTCTTTTTGCATTGCACTATCCTAAAAATCAGTCTTCTCACTATTCAAATTCTGAATATAATTTTTCTGAAAAGAGTCTTGTGAAAGGCGTTATTTCAGAAAAACTAAAACCGAATCAATTTTCATTTAAGTATTTTATGGAAGTTGAATCAGTCAATAAAAAAGAAACAAAAGGAAAACTTTTAATCATTTTGAATAAGAAAGATGCGGAAAAAGAATTTGAAATTGGTGATGAAATTTTAGCCAATGCAATGCTAAAACCTATCATCAGACCACATAATCCATATCAATTTGACTATGCTGCTTATTTGGAGAAGAAGGATGTTTTTGATCAATTATATTTAGAAAATCAGAATTATAAAGTAATTGCAAAACAAGAAAATTTGAATTTTCTATTAGAAAGAACAAGAAATAAAGTCGTTGCTTTTTTTGAAAATGAAAACATTCCTTCTGATAGAATAAACATCATTAAAGCTTTGTTTTTAGGTCAACGACAAAACATTGAACAAGAAACATTAGATACTTATTCAAAATCGGGAGCAATTCATATTTTGGCGATTTCCGGTTTGCATATTGGAATTTTACTGTATTTTTTCAAAGCATTATTAAAACCAATTGAACGAATTCGGCATGGAAGAATTATTACGCCAATTCTTTTAATTGTCATATTGTGGACTTTTGCATTGCTTTCAGGACTATCAGCTTCTGTTGTGAGAGCTGTCACGATGTTCACGTTTGTGAGTATTGGCATGTATATGAATAGAGAGACGAATATTTACAACACATTAGGTTCGTCTATTCTAATTTTGCTATTATTTAAACCCAATTTTATCTTTGATGTCGGTTTTCAATTGAGTTATTGTGCGGTTTTTTCAATCGTAACCATTCAACCCTTACTTAGCAAATTATGGACTTCAAAAAATAAAATTGTTGGATATTTTTATGATATTCTAACCGTTTCCTTTGCAGCTCAAATTGGCGTTTTGCCTTTGAGTATTTATTATTTTCATCAATTTCCTGGTTTGTTTTTTGTTACCAATTTGGTTATCATTCCATTACTAACGGTAATCTTAATTACTGGAATGGTAAGTATTCTTCTATCTGCCATTGGGATTTATTTTTCGCTTTTGGTTGAATTTCTTTCTGGATTAATTGGATTTATGAGTGGTTATGTGAATTTAGTTTCCTCTTTTGAACAATTTATTATTAAAGATATTTCATTTAATTATTATATTCTTTTTGCTTCGCTTTTGGTAATCATAAGTATAATTGTTTTCATAAAAAAACCAACTTCCAAAGGAATCATTTTGACTTTAATTACGATTTTTATTTTTCAAATTTCTATCATTGGTTCGAAGGAATTTCATAAAAATCAGAATGAATTTATCATCTTTCAATATCCTAAAAAAACCATTTTGGCGAGTAAAAAAAATAGCTCCATTGTTTTGCATAGCAATGATTCTTTAGCCAATTCAAATTATGTGATTAAAAATTACATCCAAAACAATTTTGGAAGAATTGACAGTCTTTCGACTCTTCAAAATGTATATTGGATTAATAAAACCAAGATTTTGGTGATTGATGAAAAAGGGATTTTCGATCTACCGATTAAACCCGAAATTGTATTGATTACACAATCTCCCAAAATAAATTTTGAGAGACTGTTGAGTAATTTAAGCCCACAAACTGTAATTGCAGACGGCAGTAACTACAAAACTTTAATTGAAGATTGGGAGAAAACTTGTCAGAAAAAAAATATCCCTTTTCACTCTACCAGCGAAAAGGGATATTATCGAATTAGTTTAGACTAAATTATTTTTTTGCTAAAAATTGATTGGCGACCTCAATCCATTTGGTTGGTCCGCCACCAACATAACCTGTTTTTCCAAGCTGTTGAAGATTGATTTGTTCACCATTTTTTTGTGGAGTAACAAGCCAAATCGTGGGATATCCTGAAACCTGAAAAATCTGTTGCATTTGAGTATTTTGTTGAGCCAATGCCGGTTCTAATTTTGTTTTACGAGGAAAATCTAATTCTACTAACACTACATTTTTTGCCCATTCTGCAAATTCCGGTTTAAAGAAAACTTCTTTTTGTAGTTTGATACACCATCCACACCAATCGCTTCCTGTGAAAAACAAAAGCATTGGTTTATTGGTTTTAGATGATATTTCAATAGCTTTATTAACATCGGTATGCCAAGTTAATTCTTGAGCAGAAACCGTTTGAAAAGTCCAAAAAAAGACGAATAGAAAAAAAACTTTCTTCATTTTTAAATTGCTTTTAATTCTGCTAACAATTGATCTGCTTGGTAATAACCTACAATTACTTTGGCAATTTCACCTTTTTTATCTAAAACATACATCGAAGGATAGCCTTCTACTTTTAGAAATCCGGTAAATTCGTGCATGCTGTTTCTACCTTTTCGATTGGCATCATAACCTGGGTTAGCGTATTTTTTACCTTTGTAATTTACTTCGTTGTTTCCTTCTCCATTAAATTTTACAGCATAATAATTGGCATTAATATAGTCTGCAAATTCTTTAGTTTGAAAGGTATTTTTATCCAACATTTTGCATGGACCGCACCAATCGGTGTACACATCCATAAAAATTGGTTTCGGATTTTTCTTTTGAAGAGCCATTGCTTCATCAAAAGTAACCCACTTAATTTCTTGTGCTTGTGCGAAAGACACGGTTATAAAAGCAAAAAGCAAGATAATCTTTTTCATAAAAAATATTTTTTTTAATTCATTTTCAAAAATGATGCCGAAAATTATCGAACACCGTGCATTAGTTTTTTGATGATTGGATTTAACGCTGAAATTAAAATCCCCATTCCAATCGGAACAATTGTAAAAATAAGGAAAAATGTACTTAATGAATATTCATTGGATATTTTTTCAATCATTCCTCCCATAGATCCGGCTAATTTGTTACCCATTGCAATGAAAAGGTAGTAAATTCCGAACATCACTCCTATCCATTTTGCAGGAACCAATTTACTCACATACGACAATCCGACAGGTGATAAACAAAGTTCTCCTAAGGTGTGGAATAAATAAGCTAATATCAACCAAACCATACTGACACGTACAAAATCTTCTCCGGACACAATGGATTGAGCTCCGAAAGCTAAAAATCCGAATCCTAATCCTAAAAGAATTAATCCTACTCCAAATTTAACTGCACCTGGCAAATTGTATTTACTTTCCCATAATTTGGAAAACATTGGGGCAAAAATAATGATAAATAATGAGTTTAAGATTCCGAACCATGTTGCCGGAACTTCTGTTTCTGTGGCAGTAAATTCTCTGTTTACTTTCCAAACTACAATTCCCCAAATGATTAAGAAACTCAACGAAAGAATGATGTTTCCAAGAGAATACTTTGCGAATGTTTTTGAAAATAATTTTGCTAACACATAAGTGATAATTCCTAGTGGAAGAATAGTCAAAATTGCATCAATAATTTTAAATGAATAACCTGCGTTTCCTTCTAAAATTCGTTGTGTATATTTTTCTGCAAAAATAGTCATCGAACCACCAGCCTGTTCAAAGGCAGCCCAAAAGAAAACAGTAAAAATTGAAAAAATGAAAACCACAATCATTCTATCTCTAATAATATTTGATGGAGTATGATCCACTTCATCTGTTTTGATAAGGCTTTTGTTTGTTGGAGAAAGTCCAACTTGACCAAAAATATTTTGTGTAAAATAGAATTGTAACATTCCGAAGAACATAAAAATTCCTGCTAATCCGAAACCTAAGCTCCAAGAAACTTTTTCACCAATGTAACCGCACAACATAATTCCTAAGAAAGCACCGGCATTAACTCCCATATAAAAAATGGAATAAGCACCATCTTTCTTTTCAGGATGATCTTTGTATAAATGGCTAATCATTGAGGTCATATTTGGCTTAAATAATCCATTTCCGATGATTAAACATCCTAAACCAATATATAAAAACAATTCGGTTTCAAGTGCCATTGAAGCGTGACCAAGTGTCATAATAAATGCCCCAATAATTACAGCCCAGCGATAACCTAATAATTTATCTGCCAACAAACCTCCTAAAACAGGGGTTAAATAAACTCCCATGGTGTAAGTTCCATATAAACCCATTGCTCGTTCGGTAGTCCATTCCCAACCGCCTTTATCAAAAGTTGAGATTAAGAAAATAACCAAAATAGCCCGCATTCCATAATAGGAAAAACGTTCCCACATTTCGGTAAAAAAGAGTACAAACAATCCGGCAGGATGTCCGAGAACTTGGTCTTTAAAAAAGTCGTTAGAAGATGTATTCATAAAAAATTTGTTAGTTATTTAATTCTTTGTCCACGCCGTGCATGTATTTTTTAATTATCGGAGATAGTAGTAGTAAAAGCAATCCTGTTCCAATTCCTATATAAAATAAAAGTTCAAAAAGATTAAAATAAGCTGCTTTTACTGTTATAAAATCTGCCCCTTTATCTACAGAAGAAAGCTTAGCTAATAAAACTGCTATATATTCAGAACTTGCAGTAGCTAAAAACCAAACTCCCATCATGAATCCGACAATTTTTGCTGGAGATAACTTAGTTACGGCAGATAAACCTACAGGTGACAAACAAAGTTCCCCCATTGTGTGAAGTAAATACAATAAAACCAACCAAATTGCCGCTACTTGACCATCACCGGATATTGAAGAACCAAACATCAAAGAACCAAAACCTAATCCGACTAAAAGTAATGACATCGAAAATTTTATTGCAGTATTTGGATTGTATTTACCCATTTTAACCCACAACCAAGCAAAAACAGGAGCTAAAGAAATTATAAAAAAAGAATTTAAACTTAAAAATTGTCCTGGTTTCCATTCAACTCCTAAAAACGTAGTGTCTAAAACGCGATCTGCAAATAAATTTAAAGAGGTATAAGCTTGTTCAAACAAAGCCCAAAAAACAGTGGAAAAAACAATCAAAATTGTTAATGAAAAAAGTCTATGTCTATCTACTTTTTCTACTTTTTTAAATCCAAAATATAATATGAAAGCAAAGGAAATACTCAAACTAATTAACAAAATATTCTCTACCACTTTATGTCTTTGGACCATTTGCCAAAACAAAACAGTTGAAAAAACAGATAATATATAGATTAAATATTCCGTTTTAATGCCGAATCTTTTTCTATTTAATTCTTCTGGCGAATTAGACTCTCCTTTTCCATTAAAATATTTTCTACCTGAAATAAAAGTAATTAAACCTAAAATCATACCTATTCCTGCAGCACCAAATCCATAACCCCAACCATATGTTTCTCCTAACCATACACATAGTAAAGAAGCAAAAAAGGATCCTAAGTTAATTCCCATATAAAAAATTGTGAATCCTGAATCTCTTCTATTATCGCCTTTCACATACAATTCCCCTACTAATGATGATATATTGGCCTTAAGATAACCAACTCCTACAATAATAAAAGCTAAAGAAAAATAGAATACTTGCAAGGCAAAACTATCTCTTTCAATTTCTCCAGTTACTGATAATGTTGCTGCATTTCCTTCATAAGCCATTCCTAGATGTCCCAAAACAAGAAGTATTCCTCCAAAAATAATTGCTCTTCTAAAACCCAAAAATCTATCAGCAAGATAACCCCCTAAAACAGGTGCTGCATAACCTAAAGCTGCGTAACTTCCAATTAATAAATATCCGGCATCATCACTAAAAAGATGATATTTAGTCAAATAAAATATCAGCAAAGCTTTCATTCCGTAGAAAGAAAATCGCTCCCACATTTCTGTAAAAAACAAAACATAGAGTCCAACCGGATGTCCTAGAAATGTTTTATCATTTAACTTTTGTTCGTTTGTCATAAGTTTGGTTATAAATTAGCTTTTAAGTAGTTAGTCATTTTGGTATATAATTGTAGTCGAATTTTTCCGCCATAAATACCGTGATTTGTGTCGGGATAAATAGCTTGGTCAAATTGTTTGTTGGCCAATTGCAAGGCACGAATCATACGAGTTGCATTTTGAAAATGTACATTATCATCCGCTGTTCCGTGGATGATTAGGTAATTTCCTTTTAATTTATCTACGTGATTGATGGGCGAATTATCATCATAACCACTCGCATTTTCTTGTGGTGTTTGCATATATCTTTCGGTGTAAATCGAATCATAAAAACGCCAATTGGTTACTGGAGCAACGGCAATGGCGGTTTTAAAAACGTCGTTTCCTTTTAAGATACAGTTGCTGGACATAAATCCGCCGTAACTCCAACCCCAGATTCCGATTCGGGTTTTATCGATGTAAGGATAATTTCCTAGCACTTTTGCCGCATCAATTTGATCTTCTACTTCGTATTTTCCTAATTCTTTTTGTGTTACTTTTTTGAAAGCAGCTCCTTTGTATCCGGTTCCTCTTCCATCCACACAAGCCACCAAATAGCCTTCTTGAGCCAGCATCATATGCCAAAAATCATTCGCTCCCAACCATTGATTGGCCACTTGTTGCGAACCCGGTCCGCTGTATTGAAATAATAATAATGGGTATTTTTTGGAAGCATCAAAATCTTTCGGTTTGATGATGTAGGCATTTAATTTATGCCCTTTTTCGGTCGTTAATTCGAAAAATTCTTTGGTAGGAAGATTGTAGCTTTCTAATTTGGAAGCTAATTCTTTATTATCAACAATGGATTGAACTTGCTTTCCGTCTTTGGAATCGTGTAATGTGTATGAAGTTGGTTCGGTTGAACTGGAAAAAGAATTGATAAAATATTGAAAATTGGGACTAAAAGTTGCCTTGTTAGTTCCTGTTTTATTCGTTAAACGAACTTTATTCTTTCCGTCTAATTTGATTTTATAAACATCCCGATTGATAGAACCATTTTCAACCGATTGATAATACACTTGACCATTTTTCTCATCAAATCCATAATACGAAGTCACTTCCCAATTTCCTTTCGTGATCTGATTGCGAAGTTTTCCGTTTTTGTCGTAATGATAAATGTGATTAAATCCGTCTTTTTCGGAAGTCCAAATAAAACTGTTGTCTTTCAAAAAGGTCAAATTATCGGTAACATCGACATAAGCAGCATCTTTTTCATTCAAAACCACTTTTGTAGTTCCTGTTTTAGCATCCACAAAAAGTAAATCTAAATTATTTTGATGACGATTTAACACTTGAATGCTCAACGCATTCGCATCATTTGTCCATTTCATTCGAGCGATATAAAAATCATTATACTGACTCAAATTGATGTTTTTGGTTTGATTTGCAGCTATTTCATACGTGTGCAAAGAAACCAACGCATTTTTTTCTCCTGCTTTGGGGTATTTAAAAACGTGTTGCGAAGGATATAATTCTTTCCCAAAAACATCCATAGAAAATTCAGGAACTTCAGTTTCATCAAATTTAATGTAGGCTAAATGTGTGCTAGAACTATTCCAATCAAAAGCTCTCACGAAAGCAAATTCTTCTTCGTAAACCCAATCGGTAATTCCGTTAATGATGTGATTTTTCTTTCCATCTGTAGTAATTTGAGTATGTTTATCAGAAGCTAAATCATACACATATAAATTATTTTCATAACCATAGGCAATCTTTTTTCCATCAGGAGAAAACGTTGGTTCTTGAATTTTATAATCGGCTACTTGTTGCAATTTCTTCGATGATAAGTCATAAATATAAAAATCGGCAACGGAAGAATGTCGATAAATTGGTTCCGAATTCAAAGCAATCAACAATTGCGTTTCAGTTGAATTGAATGTGTAACTATCAATGGATTTTAATTCGGTATGATTTTTCGTATCAACGAGCGTGCTCACTTTCTTCAACGTTGCAAAATCGTACAAATCGATTTGAAAAGTATTGGAATTTCTGTCAAAATTTAAAACAGTATATTGATTGGTATTTTTGAGAGCTTGCAAAGCATCCATCCCTTTTGTTCGGAAAGTTCCTGAGGACCAGATGTCTTCTAAGGTGATTTTTTGCTGACCTATCGCGGTCGCGGATACAAGAAGTAAGAAACAAACGAGTTTTGACAATTGATTCATTTTTGATGCATTAAAAAAAGATTCAATTTTAGTGAAAAAATCGGAATAAAACGAGTTTTTTTCTGTTAAATAGCAATTTTTGGATTTTTGAATGGTTTGGAATTAAAAGAATCTTATTATCATTTTGAAAAACCGCTCTAAAATTTTTTCTTCATTATCTTTGCATCACAATAAGCAACAAACATGAACCACGAAATTTCCGGATTTTCTAAATTATCCAAAGTTGAAAAAATTGAATGGATTGCAAAACAGTATTTTTCACAACCTGAAGAAGGTATTTCATTAATCAAAAACTATTGGAATACGGATGGAAAACTGCAACAATTGCACGACGAATTCATCGAAAATACGATTTCCAATTTTTATTTGCCGTTGGGAATTGCACCGAATTTCAACATTAACGGAAGAAATTATACCGTTCCGATGGTGATTGAAGAAAGTTCTGTCGTGGCAGCAGCGGCTAAATCAGCTAAATTTTGGTCGAAACGTGGCGGATTTAAAACGACGGTTTTGAATACCGAAAAAATCGGACAAGTTCATTTTATTTATAAAGGTGAAAAATCCAAATTGGTTGATTTTTTTAATCAAACGAAAGCAAAATTCTATTCAGAAACAGAAAGCATAACCAAAAATATGCAAAAACGTGGTGGCGGAATTTTGGATATTATTTTGAATGATAAAACTACGGATTTAGAAAATTACTATCAATTGCATGCTACTTTTGAAACCAAAGATAGTATGGGTGCGAATTTTATCAATTCGTGTTTGGAACAATTTGCTAAAACCTTGAAGCAAGAGGCTCAAACTTTTGAAATTTTTTCGGAAGATGAAAAAAACATTGAAGTAGTGATGAGCATTTTGTCAAACTATGTTACGAATTGTATTGTTCGAGCAGAAGTTTCTTGTCCGATTGAAGAATTAGCCGAAAAACAAATCGAAAACCCGAAAGAATTTGCCGAGAAGTTTGTCCGAGCCGTTCAAATTGCACAAATTGAACCTTTTCGTGCCGTAACGCACAACAAAGGAATTATGAACGGAATTGATGCCGTGGTTTTAGCAACCGGAAACGACTTTAGAGCCGTGGAAGCCGGAGCACACGCGTATGCCAGCCGAAACGGAAAATATAGCAGTTTATCACACGCAACAATTGAAAACGGCATTTTTAAATTTCGGTTAGAAATTCCTTTAGCGTTAGGAACTGTGGGCGGATTAACTTCGTTACATCCCTTAGTGAAGTTGAATTTAGAAATTTTAGAAAAACCATCAGCTCGTGAATTAATGCAAATTGTTGCTGCTGTTGGATTAGCTCAAAATTTTGCCGCATTGCGATCATTGACCACTAAAGGAATTCAGGAAGGTCATATGAAAATGCACATCAACAATATTTTAAATCAATATCATGCTACTGCAGAAGAAAGAGTAAAAGTAGCGGAATATTTTAAAAACAATACGATTTCACACGCTTCTGTGGCGGGATTTTTGGAAGAAATTAGAAAATAAATCACCTTGAAACAAACCTTTTACAGCAACGGAAAATTACTCTTAACCGGCGAATATGTAGTGCTTGACGGAGCTTTAGCTTTAGCTTTACCTACAAAATTTGGACAGAATTTAACCGTAGAACCAATTCCATCGAAACAAATTCTATGGAAAAGTTTTGATCAAGACGGAAGCACTTGGTTTGAAGATGAATTTACGTTTGACGAAATCATCAACAAACCATTTAATGCTGAAAATTCAGTTCGAAATACTTTATTGGAAATTTTGAACGAAGCTTTTCAAATGAATCCCGATTTTTTAGATAAAAATGGTTTCAACATCGAAACCAATTTGACTTTTCCAAAAAATTGGGGTTTGGGCACTTCTTCCACATTAATCAACAACATTGGGCAATGGTTACACATCGATGCCTTTGAATTGTTGAACCGAAGTTTTGGCGGAAGTGGCTATGATATCGCATGTGCAAAAAGAGATTCGCCGATCGTGTATCAATTAATAAATAATCAACCTCAGTTTAAAACGGTTGAATTTTATCCGGAATTTCGAAACCATTTGTATTTTGTTTATTTAAATAGAAAACAAAGTAGTAAATCGGCCATTGCCAATTACATCAACAACCAACACAACATTGGAAAAACGATTGAAAAAATAAATAAGATTACAAATTCTGTCCTTTCCTCTTCCGATTTAAAGTCCTTTGTTTATGAAATGGAAAAGCACGAAAGCATTATGAGCGAAGTGCTGGAAACCATTACCATCAAAGAAGCTTTCTTTTATGATTTTAAAGGCGTAATTAAAAGCTTAGGAGCTTGGGGCGGGGATTTTGTGCTTGTGATTTCTAAAGACGATCCTAGCGGTTATTTTAAAGAGCGTGGTTTTGAAACTATTCTTCGTTATGATGAAATGATTCTAAAATAAAAAAAATCCCAACACTTCAAAAGGTTGGGATTTTTTACTAATTGCAGTTTGAATTAATAATTAAACTGTAATCTGTTATCTTTAATTTTTGCTTTATCTTTTAATGCTCCAAACACTCTACCTACTGCAGAAGCGTTTTGAGATTTTAAAGTATTCACTTGAGTTGTAAAATCTTTAGCTGGCAAAGGCTCAGTTACTTTGGTAGTTTTTACTACAAATACACTTGCATTACCTTCAATTGGAGCAGAAAGTTTGTTAACCGCTGTTCCAAAAGCTAATCCTACCACTTTTGGTTCATATCCTGAAGAAGCTACTGATGGATTTTCTAACGTAACATCTGTAGCCGTCTGCACTTGAACAGCATTAGCTTGAGCAATAGCATCCAATGAAGTTGCTTTCATTTTAGCCATGATTTTCTCAGCTTTCTTTTTGTTCTTTAAAATTGGTTCAACTTGAATTCTGGCATCTTCGATGGCTAATAAACCTTCTTCGTTCACCTTTTTCAGTTTAACAATCATATGACCAACTTTAGGAAGTTCAAAACGTTTTACATCATTAACGTCAGTATTTTTTTCAAAAGCCCAACGAATAACTTGTCTTTGTGAACCATATTGACCTAACATTTCATCTAATGCTTTTACACGAACAGATGGGTTCACTGTTAGCTTAGCTTCTTTTGCAGCAGTTTCAAATGATTTTTCGTTAGCCGCTAATTCAAATTTCACTGCATTTGTATAAGCATTTTCAGAAGTTTTTTCTGAAGCTTCAATTTTTTGAGCAATAGTTGCTAAACGAATAGCATCTTGTTTGTCTGTTACTTTAATAATGTGATAACCAAATTCAGTCTCTACTAAACCAACTTTTCCGATTGGATTATTGAAAACGAAATCATTAAATGCAGGAACCATTTGACCAGGTCCGAAGAAATCTAAATCTCCACCTTTTTGAGCAGAACCTTGATCTTCCGAAACTGTAAATGCTTGCATAGTAAATGCGTCTGGATTTTTTTGCACTTCAGCTAAAATTCCTTCTGCTTTAACTTTTGCTTCTTCTTTGGTTCTGTCTTCTTTTGGTTGAGCTCTTGAACCAGTGAAACTGATTAAGATGTGACTTGCTCTTGCTTTTGCACCAGCTCTTCTTCCCATTGAACGACTTAAAGCAAAGTATTCGCCATACTGATAAGGACCATAAACTTGACCTTCGGCTAAGTTGAAAATAGCTTCAGCATGTTCTGCCGGTAAATCAGATTTCCCGATATACGTTGAATCGTATGGAAATTGAGAATTTTCGTTTACAAATTTAATTGCATCAGTAGTAGTTGAAAAACTAGGAATAGTATCGTTTGAATCTGTTTCCTTATTATATTTTACTGATGGAGCTAAGAATGAATTTAACTTATTTTTGATATCGTTTTTATCTGAATCTGATGGTTGATCTTCAATAACAACATATTCAATTTCGCGAGTTTCATCTGCTTTGTATTTTTTCTCATTCTTTTTCATGTAATCCATGATTTCAGCATCTGTAACTTTCACATCACTGTCTTTCACTGAAGAATAAGGAACGGCTACAAAATCAAATGTAACTTTTTTGTTTTCTAAATTATATTTGAATTTAGCATCATTTTGTGTTGTAAAAAAGCCAGACTTAACTAATGTGCTATATAACTGATATTTTGCATTGATATTTGCACCTTCTTCAACGTTTTGAAAATAGTCTTTTTCTTGTTGATTTGAACTTGATTTAATATATTCTCTATATTTATTGATATCAAATTGTTGCAATTCATTTTGAAAAGAAGGATTTTGACCAAAATTAGGATCGGCTTTCAATGTTTCAATCAAGTGGTTTTCACCAATTCTAATTCCTAATTTTTCAAGTTCTTCAGACAATAATGCAAGGTTAATTTCTTGATTCCAAACTTGATTAACTGCTTGGATGTTAGACATTCCTTGACCTGATTTTTCAGTATTTCCTACTTTCATTCTAAATTCTTCAAACGGAATATCTTTTCCATTAATGGTTCCTACATTGTTTGAAGATTGGCTAAAACCGCCACTTTGAATCACGTCTGCTAATACAAAAGAGAATAATGCCAACGCAATAATCACTATAAGAATAAATGAACGTTGTCTAATTTTTCCTAAAATCGCCATTTCTATTTATGTTTAATTTTATTTCAGTTTGCGAAAATACAATTATCTGTGAAATAATTATAAAGAATTCAATATATTTTGTGGATTTTTTACACAGCAAAAAATAATGTTACTCAATAAAGAAGAATATTCGCTTTTATGACTATAAAAGGCTATTCATTTATTTAATCTGAATAATCAATAATCATTTTTACCAGCTCAATTTTCTTATTCGAAGCTTCTTCAATTAAAAATTGAAAATTATCAATTTCAATCACTTCTCCTTTTTGTGGAATTTCCTTAACATGATCTACAATAAATCCTCCTAATGTTAAATAGGAATCATCTTCGGGAATATTCAATTTGTAAACTTCATTAATATATTCAACATCCAAACGAGTAGAAAATCTGAATTCTTTTTCGCTCAATTGTTCTTCAATCAGTGTTTCGTCTGAATCGTGTTCATCTTGAATTTCTCCAAACAATTCTTCAACAATATCTTCAATGGTAATCATTCCTGAGGTTCCGCCATATTCATCTAACACAATTGCAACACTTTTCCGCTTTTTGGTTAAAAGGTTCATCACATCTTTAATAAACATTGTTTCGGGAACAAATTCTACCGGAATCATGACCGATTTGATTGTTCTGGGTTTTCGAAACAGTTCAAACGAATGCACATAACCAATAATATCATCTAATGAAGATTGATAAACCAGTACTTTAGAAAAACCTGTTTCTATAAAAAGTGCTTTTAATTCTTTAACCGAATCATGAATTTCAACAGCAGAAATTTCAGTTCGAGGAATCATAATATCACGAGCTTTTACGCCTGAAAACTCTAAAGCATTTTGAAAGATTTGAATTTCAGAATCAACTGTATCGTGATCTTCTACCGAATTCATTTGTTCAGAAATAAAATTACCTAATTCTACTTTACTAAAAAAAAGTTGAGCCTCATCGCCTTCGGTTTTAAATAATTTTCTAAGAAAAAAATCGGAAATCCAAATTACAAAGGAAGAAATATAATAGAGTAATTGATAAAAAATATAGGCCGGAACTGCAAAAATTTTAATGAATGTATTGGCATAAATTTGAAAAAAAACTTTTGGTAAAAATTCGGCTGTAACCAAAATGATTGCTGTTGAAATAAGCGTTTGAATCATTAAAACTTGAAACGGTAAATTATCATTATTGATGAATTCCGGATAAATCAATTTAATAATTAAATCACCCATGGTAAAACCATAAATTACTAAAGCAATATTATTTCCCACCAACATGGAAGCAATGAACTTGGATGGATTTTGAGTTATTTTGGTTAAAATTTTAGCCACAAACCCATCTTGCATTTTTTCGATTCCGAGGTAGACTTTATTGGAGGAAACAAAAGCGATTTCCATTCCGGAAAAAAATGCCGAAAGCAGTAAACAAATTAGAATGATACTGATTTCCATAAGGTTTTATTTTTTGTCCCGATTATCCATTTTATTCATAAATCGTCTTCTAAAAAAGAACATAAAAATGGCCAATGCTGCAAAAAAGAAAAGTAGCCAAGGATTTTTTTCTTCGGAATCTAGATTAGCAAAACCTTGATAAATAAAAAAACCGGCTGCAAAAAGATAAAAATATTGAATGTATTTTAGGTATGTCATGTTTGTTTTCTGTTGTCTGTTGTCTGTTGTCGGTTGTTGGTTTTCTGTTCACTGAGAACTGTTAATTACTGCAAACTAATTTATTCTGCTTCGTTAATTACGCCGGAAACTTTTTGAAAGTTTATTCGTTTAAAATCTTTACTAAAATCTAAACCATCTCCTTGTGTTTCTCCTTTGAAAGGGTCTGTAAATTTAAACTTTTTTTCTGTAAAAAACCATTCATTTTTTTGGTCGTAATAGAGTTGCTCGGTTTCTAAATATTGCCCTCCTTCAGATGTCATTCTAACATTGCCTTGCATATCAATAATATCTGTTCCTTTGAACGTAACGGCATAATCCGATTTGATGAAGTTTTTTTTGCCATCTTGATCATACAATGTCACTTCAATTCCTTTTGGAAACTCGGTGAATGGATAAAGTACCGTACCATAATCCATCATTTTCGGACTTACCATAATGGCTTTGATTCTGCCGGAATCGGTATATTTTAGATTGACGGAATCGGCCTCACCGGAAGCCATAAATTCTGATACATTAATTCGTTGGATATCTTTAAAATTGCTTTGGCAACCAAAAAACAATGTCACAGCAAAAACTGTGACACTGAAATTGATTATTTTGTTTATGCAGAGCATAGTTTATAAGTTAGGAACTGTAACACTTCTTCCTACCCAACAATTAAAACGGATAGACTCACCTGCTCTACCTGCACTGTGAATATCTGCTTTTGAAGGAGCTAGTTTATCATAAGATGCAGCGGCAGCGTTTCCTGCTGACGTTCCTGCTTTTCTAGCAGTTTGAGCCGCTAACCAATAGATAGCTCTTTTTTCGAAAGGATCGTTTCCACATTCGTTTGCACTGTTAGCATACAACTGAGCGATAAAAACCTGAGCCTCTCCCAAAGATGGTTTTGCTGCTAATGCTTTTTCTGCATAAGTTCTTGCTTGAGACTTATTACTACTTCCGTATATATTTCTGGCAATTGTGTAATATACGTTTGCTTTTTTGGTATTGTCTTTTTGCAATTCTGCTGATTGGTTAAAATACTCTAATGCTTTGGTTGTATTCTTTTTGTTGTAAAAAGAAACTCCTAAATTATAAGCAGATTCTGCTGTTGGATTTAAGGCATGCAAAGCATCTGAAATTTTTGAAAACAAAGGATCAGAAGCACAACCTTTTTTGTCTAAACGATCTGCTGCTCTCTTTAACCATTCTGCATCACCTTTTTTCTCTTCAAAACTTGCTCCTAAAAATGGAATCAAACGTTCACAAGTAGACAACTGAGCAATTTTGTTATCCATACTTGTTCTAATGGTTTGAAAAGCGTCTAAGTTAATTTGATTAACACTTTTAACATTTTCTTCTTTAGTTGTTAATGCAGTTCCTGCTTCTTCTTTTTGTAAAATTACATCTAAATCATCCGAAAGTTTTTTCTCTTCTTCGTCAATTTTATCTGAAATTTCGTCGTATTTGTTAAACAAATCTTGTAATTGAATACCTTTTTTACCTGCTTCAAAATCGTTTACATAAATTTCAAAGTAAACATAAAGTGCTTTTGCGTTAGTAAAGTTAGCTCTATCTGTTTTAAAAGCATCGTCAAGTAAGCCATACACTTCATCTGGAGTTCCCACATTGTTTTCGAACAATGCCATTGCTTTTCTTACTTTATTTCCTCTGTTATTATCAGGGAAATGAGTGTCAAACTCTCCGTACATTTTTACTAAATCGCGAACTTCTTTTTCTTTATCAGCTGGAGTTTTAGCGTTTTCTATCCGGTAATTTAATATTTGTTCTCCTCTAATGTATATTGCATTATGAAAAGAAGCACAGTTTTTACGAGAATACATCCATGGTTCATAAGCGGCAGTAAAATCTTTAGCTTTGCAAAGCTCATTAAAAATGGATAATTTTTCTGCACAATCGGCGGCGTTCTGAGCTTTTCCGTTCATCATTCCGATGAGAAACGCAAATACAATAATTAATTTAGTTTTCATAGTTATAAAATTTCTGTATTATTCATATTTTCTTTTAACAAACCATCTATCATTTAATGATAAACTTATAAAAATATTGGTGTAGTTTTCTTCAACAAGTCCAGAATAGATTGTTCCTCTTTTTCCGTACTCAACACCTACGTTGATGTTTGAAAAACTTCCTCCAAGTGGTAAACCTAAACCAAAAGTTATGCCATAATTATTTATTGCCTTATTGTTTATTATTAAGCCAGTGTTTTCATAGTTAAAACCGGCTCTGTAGGTCACTCTTTCTAAATACTTATTAAAAGAATTGTATTTAGGGATGAAATATCCACCAAAACTGAACTTTGTTGAATTTTCATACTCAACATTGTCAATATCATTAAAACGATTACCAAAACTGCTTGATTGTTGCATTGTTAATTCAGCTCCAACTGCCCATTTTCTAACTTCACCAATTCCTGCCCCTAAAACAAATTTAGAAGGCAATTTAAGCTTAGAAGTACTTAGTTGGGTTATTCCTTCGTCTTGTGGTACAAAATTAAAATTTGCGGCAACTAATACCGTTGTTATATTTCTCTCATTATCAATATTCATATTACTTTCGGGAGAATAAGCTAAGCTTCCAAAAACTGTCAACTTTTCTGTTACTTTTCTGTTATACATCATTCCGAAATTATAATTCACACCATTTAATCTACTTTCATTTAATTCTCTTGTTCCATATTGAACCTCAGGAATATAATCAACTGCTGTGGTAGAAATATTTCCAAAATTATAATTTATATCGGCACCAATGCTAAAATTGTCGTTAAACTTATATCCCAGTCCGCCAAAAAGTCTGTTTACACCGCCTTCACCAAAATACCTTGAACTCGTTTGAGTAGGGTCTGCATTTACATTTTGAATTTTATAACCAACCGATGAAAAAGGAAGAAGACCAAGCGAAGCACCAAACTTTTTTGATATTGGCATTGCCACTACCAAATAATCGATTGTTGTTCGAGTTGCTTTTTCAGATTGTGATTCTGTTTCTAATTTTACATTGTTGTAATTTGCACCTACTGTAAAAGTAGTGAACTTTAAATGTGAAAACGAAGCTGGATTTTGTAGATTTACATGGATGGAATCATTAAAAACACTAACACCCCCCATTGAACGGTTTTCAACAGTGCCTTTAAATTTTATATCTCCAATTCCGTAAAAAGAATAAGGAGATGAAGTTCCTTCCTGAGCCCACGTTACAGCTGATAAAAATAAGCAAAAGCCTATCAGAATTTTTTTAATCATTTTTGATTGTATATTGAAAAAATTGGTTCAAACTCTCCAAAAGGAAATTTGAATTGGCAAATATGGTATTTTTTAATCTTTTTGCCAAAAAAACAGTGTCTCCACCCGTTAAAATTATGGTAAAGTTTTCATATTGCTGTTTATAACGGTCTATAATGCCATCTATTTCACAAATTAAACCGTTCACTACTCCGGAATGAATGGATTGATTTGTTGAGTTGCCAACCAACCCTACAGGCTCTTCAAGTGCTAACAATGGTAATTTTGCGGTAAATTGATGTAATGATTCATACCTAAGTTTAAAACCAGGCGAAATTGCTCCGCCCCAATAGTTATTATCCTTATCAACAAAATCATAGGTAATGCAGGTTCCTACATCAATAATCAAACGATTTTGGTTTGGATATAACAGTGTTGCTCCTGCCGCAAGAATCATTCTATCAACTCCTAATGTTTTTGGTGTGGCGTATTTATTTTGAAAAGGAAAAAAATCTAAATTGGAAACAAAGTGGACATTAATACTATTTGAAAGAGTTTCTAAATCAAAACTTAGATTTTTTCCAACAGAAGAAACGATCAAATTGTTGATTTTTGGATAGGACAACAAAATATTTTTAAAATTATTTTCAGCTGCTTCATCAGTAAACACATAAGATTCCATAAGTGTATCAAGCTCATAAACAGCACATTTAATTCTTGTATTCCCTATATCTACAACTAAAACCATGTTTTATATTTCTGCCGACGAAGGTACGAATAGATTTTTTTTAATAATTGTTTTGTATAAAATAAAAATCGTTCTATATTTGCACCCGCAATCAACAAGCAGTAATGCTCAAAATTGTTAAAGGTACCTTAGCTCAGATGGTAGAGCAATGGACTGAAAATCCATGTGTCCCTGGTTCGATCCCTGGAGGTACCACTTAAACCCGAATAGCAATATTCGGGTTTTTTGTTTTTTATTATATTCTGATTTAATCCGTTTTTATCGAATCTATAACCGTTTGAGGTTTCAATTCATCTGAAACACTCGGAGTTGTTGTGGTTTTAATTTCAGGTTTTGCTTCTTCCATTCCTTCAACATATTCGGTTTCTTCTAAATCTTCGGTCTTTTTTCCTACTCCAATTTCTAGGTTTTCTTGTGTCCCGGTAACTTTTATTGGTATTCCGATGATTCCTAATGGTGGAAGTCCGATTCGCATTTTCAAATTAATTTTTCCATCAAAACTGGTTTCGCCTTCAATTCTAGGTCTGAATCCGGCAGATTTGAATTTGAAACGCTCAATTTTTATCAAATTGTTTTTTACTGTTGTTTTGATATCAATTTTGGAAATATCCGGATCTTTCAACGCATCGGTTTCGGTTTTTTGACTAACTATGTTAAATAGTTTAAAGCCTTTCATCTTTACATTTTTTACAGAAAGTGTTCCTCCTCCAATCAAGGAAGGGAAAACTGGCGTCATATTTCCATCTAATTTTCCGGCAATTTTATAATCTAATGAAACAGTTCCCTCTGCATATTCTGCCGCAGAAGCCATTTCTCTAAATAGAGCAATTTCGTTGTAAGCCCGTTTAATATCAAAATCTAATGCTTTAATTTTATAATCAAAATCGGCACGGGTTGGCGTTTCATGAAAGTAAATTGCATTCATAGTAACTTTTGTTCCTATAATTGAAAACGAGGTGTTTTGTAACATCAATTTTCCTTGATTAACATTGACTTTTCCTATCAGATTTTCAATATTCAAATCATCAAAATTGATTTTTTTTACGTTTGCTTTCAGATTAAAATCAAATTTAGATGGAATTACAACCACGCCATTTTGAACCGTTTTATCTTTTTCTTCTTGCGTTTCATTTGCAAAAGCCATGAATTCATTTATTTGAATAAAATCGGAATCAACAGAAAAACTGCCTTTCAAAATTTCACTATCTGAGAGGGTAAAATTGATGACATTTTCCATGAAGCCATTCATCTTGAAATCAGATTGCCCGTAGGATGCGATAAAATTATTGAAATTCATCTTGTCCTGATTAAACAAAAACAACCCTTCGTTTATTATAAATGGTTTAGGTAAGAATTCGGAATTAATTTTAATCTCTTTGAGCTCTAACGTTCCTTTATTATTTAGATTGGCGTATTTTCCTGACGTTGCATCACTTTGTTTGCCCTGAAAAGCCACATCCATTTTGGCAAAACCGGTTACACCTAATCCTTTTTGCGAGAATACTTTGTATATTTTTTCAATGTTTAATTCGCCTTTTGCTTTGATATCATAATCAATATCATCAAAATTTTGAAGCTTAGCATACAAATCAAATGGTTTTCCTTCAAATTCTAATGTAGCTGGAGAAATCAATACATTCAAATCTTTAAATTCACCCGAAGCATCAGAAGCTACTGCTTTAAAATTGATATTTTTTATCGGGTTTGGATAATAAATTGTCTTTACAAAACCATTTTTAAGTTCTAAATTTCCTCTTGTAACAGGGAATTTTTTCTGTTCTTTATTATACTTTCCTTTTGAAACAATATCGGCAGAAAAACTTCCTTTCAAATCCATATTTTCAAGACCAAAAGCCTGATCAAGCTTTGCTAAATCTAATTTTGATCGAATTCTGGCATCAATCGTCGGACTTGACAAACCATTCACTTTTACGTTCCCGTTGAAAAAATCTTTTCCTACATCAAAATAGACAGAGTCGATCTTTAAAATCAATTTTTCTATATCTAACGACGGTAATTTGGTATCGAAATTTAGAAATATGTTTTCTGCCGGAAGTGGCGTGTTGTTGTATGAAATAAATCCATCTCGAATTTTCATGTTAAAATGAATATCCGGTTTTTTATTTTCTTCTGCTATGTATTTCCCTCTTAACGAAAATAGCAAGTCTGTTTTTCCTTTGATGTTTGTTTTGGAAAGCCAAGTGATGAACTGTGGCGGTAAAGCTGTAAAGAAATCATTGAGCTTACTGTTTACAGATTTTACATTAAAATCTAAATCGTAACCATTTTTTAAGAAATTGAATTTGCCTTTAAATTCAACAGGAAGTTTGTTAATCATCAGGTTGTTTTCCTCAAAAATTAAGGCGAGAGAATTGGTGTTTATTTTGGTAATGAGTTCAGCGTTTACCTTTTTGTTTTTTAAATATTCTTCGTTATCAAATGAAAAATCAAAGCCTTCAATTTGAGCTTTTGTTTTTAAATCGAAAATTGATTCGTGTAAATCTCCTTTTCCTAAATAATTGAATTCTTTAGCTTTGATTAGCATTTTTGCAGATTGATCTTCATAAACCAATCGTATTTTTTTTATGTCTATTCTTTCTAATTTTATGGAAGCAGAGGTAGAATCTGTGGATTCTTCTTTACTTTCTGAAACATACACATTGTAATTAGGCTGACCTTTTTTGTTCACTTTTACATTGATAAATCCATCGGACACAAAAATTTTGTCAATTTTAATCTTCTCATCAAAAAAGATAGATTTTACATTAATTCCGAATGCAATTTCTTTGGCAGAAATTAACGTGTCTTTTTCGAACGGAGCTGAACCTTTTAACAAAAATTCATCTAATGATAGCGTTAGAGAAGGAAAATGAGTAAAAAAGGAAAGATTTGTTTCTTTGAAGCTCAATTCTCCATTTAGTTTTTCATTTGCAAACGATTTAACTTTATTGGTTATGGTTTCCGGAAAAAGTGTGGGCAATAGAAAAAGCAATAACAATAAAACGGCTATGGTGATTCCTGTTATTTTTAGAATCTTTAAAACGATTGATTTTATTGATTTTTTCATGACACGAAATTAAATTATTCGAATCTAATTTACAATAGTTTTAAAAACAACAAAAAACCCAGCTAAATAACTGGGTTTAATGGCATTGTACTATAACTAACTAACTTCAAATATTAATTTTTGAGTAATTTCATTGTTTTTTCACTTCCGTTTTCATCGGCAGCTTTAACAAAATAAATTCCTTTGTTCAGATCACTTACATCAAAAGAATAATCTGCACTAAACGATTTGTTGAATGATTTTACTAATTGACCTGTTACAGAGTAAACTTCAACTTTTGTCGTGGCAACTGAAATAGTAAACGAATTAGAAGTTGGGTTTGGTGCCAACGTTACGTTTGTATTCATTTCAAAATTATTGGTTGACAATGTTGATGGTTGATTTCCATAAACTCTGAATTGTCCTGGTTGAAGATTGATCGCTGTTGTAGTGTTTGCAACAGTAAATGATGTGTCGTCCATTAAATCATACCATGTTCCTGTGTAAGGGAAATCTGGAGTGATGTTTTGGGCTGCAACTGAAAAATTAGCCAAAATCACAACGTTTTTTAACTGTGAAGCTGGTAAAGAATTATCAAAAACATAAATACGTTGACGAATATTACTTCCGTTTGGACTAATTGAATAATCCCCATTGAAAACCGGTTCGTTAATTTTTAATTTAATCATTCTAGCCCAGTCGTCATAAATAGCTGTTCTTCTTGGATCTGACAACCAATTTTCAGACCACTGTACTTGAGGTTTGGTATCTAATTTACAATCTCCAGGAAAGAAAGGACCTTCATCATTAACTGTTCCATTGGCACAAGTATAAATTGATTGATTACTACCAAGCTCACCAAAATGCCAAATCATTTTTGGACCAGGAACTAGAATACTAGTTGCTCCAATTGCTCCCATTCTGGCTAGAGCATTAGTTAAATTTCCATTTACAGGTGCAGAACCTCCACCATTTCCATACGTTATTGCTTCATACATCATTCTATCTTTGTCATGGCTTTCCGGATATCCGATTAAACGTTTTCCAGCAAAACCTCTGCTCACATGACCCATTCTGGTAATGTTTTGATTGGCAAATCCCATGGCAAGTTCTTTGTATTGTGTGAACATTTCACCCCACATTAAAATACCTTTACCTTCGTTTAATTTGTAGTTTGCCCATTGTTGTTCTTCGTTATCTGAACCTAAATGCTCAAAAATTACAATATGGTTTGGATCTAAACTCCAAGAATAATCTGCGTAATCTTTTAAAACTTGCACCCTATCTGCTTGATAGGCATTGGTGCAACCATCATCACCACCAGTACAGTTTTGTGTAAAACCTTTGGTTAAATCCCAACGGAAACCATCAATTTTAAATTCTTCAATCCATTGTTTAACAACTCTTTTGGTGTAATACTGAGTTAAAGCGGATTGATGATTAAAATCTTCACCTACACTATAGCTGTGTCTAGCGGTAGTGTTGTAGTACGGATTATCAGAAGATGGTGGTCCCCATCCGTCTCCTTCAGGATCGTTCATCCACATTCTTATTCCAGGATTTCTACCAAAAGAATGATTTAAAGCCACATCTAAAATAACAGCAATTCCGTTTTGGTGACAAACGTCAACCAATTCTTTAAATTTATCTGCAGTGCCATAAAATTTATCAAGTGCTAAGTGAAAAGAAGTATTATAACCCCAGCTTTCATTTCCTTCAAATTCCATGACAGGCATAAGCTCAATGGCGTTAACCCCAAGATCTTTGAAATAATCAATTTTGTTTATTAAGTCTTGGTAATTTCTATTTGCATCAAAATCCCTCACTAAAACTTCATAAACCACTAAATTATCTTTACTTGGCTTAACGAAATTTAAGGTTGCATCACTCCAATTATAAGGAGTTTGTCCAGTTTGTAAAACAGTAACTTCTCTTTCTTGACCGGCAGGATAAGCAGGTAAATTTGGATAGGTTGACGTTGGAATCCATGGATCATCAAAAGGAGACAAAACCAACGTAGAATACATGTCTGCCGTTTTCACAAGTACAGGAGAATTTGGAACAGGAGTTTGATCTACCACCCAATATTGATAGGTGTAAATTTGACCTGGTGTTAAACCAGTTAATTCTAACCAAAAAATATTAGTTGATGGATCTCTTTTCATGGCATAAGAAGCATCGGGTTGATAGTTATTAAAACTACCGGCTACATAAACAAAATCTTTTCCGGGAGCATTTAATTTTAATGTTGCTTTTGTTGGGTCGTTTGGATTATAATTGATACCATCTTCTAGTCCGCTAGGAATTGCTTGAGACAAAGTACCCGGATTTACAATTGCACTAAATCTTCTAGTGATTGTTGAAGAACCTTGCGTTACTTGTAATTCATAACTTTGATTAGAAATTATATTTGTATGATTGAATGCGTAACTTGCTGTTGAAGCATTTGTATTAATAGTAACTCCATTTGCTTTTAAAACATAACTTGCATTACCGCCTGTGTTTGTGGCCGCTACAGAAATGTTTCCACCTGAGTTAATAATTGTAGAACTATTGTTGCTTGGTGAAGTTAGATTAACCTGAAAAGTTCCAACATTAAAAATAAAATCACCACAAGACGGTGGTAGTTTTAATGTTTGAGAGCCGTTTGCATTTCTAAATACCATTCCAAGCTTTGTAGCATTGGCTTGTTGCGTAGCGTTAATACCAAAATAAGTACTTGGAGTCAAGGTAATTGACCATGTACCATTTCCATTATTGGTCATTAAACCAATATTGTCATCTTGTCCCCAATTTCCAATAACGGAGAAGCCAAAAGCATTTACGTCATCTCCTATTCCGGCATGCATGTAAACTTTTGCAGGATTAGTACCGATTAAATTACACGCTTGAGCTGCTGTTGAAACTGTAATAGTAATTTGATCATCAACATTAAAAGATGCTGGTGTAATTGTAACTTGAGCAAAATTGAATGACGAAATTAAGGCTAATAAAAAAGTAAAAAAATAATTTCTTCTCATAGTAAAATTTTTTAATGATAAAAAAGGGCTGTAGAGATACAGCCCTTTTAATAAATTAACTTATTTATAGAGCTATTAACTCATAAGTATATTGTCTTGGATTAGATAAATCTAACACAACTTTGTAGTTTCCTTCAGGCCCATCAAATGTTAAATCTCCTGAAGGTTGTAGAAAACCGTCTTCATCAACTGTTCCTAAATCAAATCCATTATCCCATGCATTATTACCTCTAAATTTGAAACCTCCAGGCACTAAAGCAATACTTGCAATCTCTAATTTTTTAGTTGTTGGATTATAAACTAAGTCAGTATCAGAATCCCATCCTGTTGGCGTTGCTGCACCAATTATACCCCAACTCACTTGAACGGTTGAATAAGTAAGTCCGTTTGGGTTAGCCTCAGTAACTTCACCCGTGTTGGCTCTTACTCTGTAAAAACCTGCTTGCACTCCAATATTTGAACCGGTACTGCTTAAGATGCCTGAAAATGATCCATCATCACCATAATTGGTTCCGTCCCAATTTTGTTGAGTAGAAAATTTGAACCCGTTATCATTATCGGCTATTACGTTATTTGCAAAATATACATATCCTTCAAAATCAGTTTTCCCATAGGCAGAAGCTGCTAATGAAGGTGCTAAAGCATGAGACCAATTATCACTTCCATAACCAGATTCTGCTTGATAACTTCCAGGAATCCACAATAAAGGCAAATCTAAGGTAAATGGTGTAACTGATATACTGATTACGTTAGAATACAAAGGCATAGATTCATTGCTCCCTAAATAAGCTTTAACTCTTACATCAACATTTGTTAAGACAAATGGTTCAGCCTCTATTTCCAACATTGCAGCATTCATTTCGGCAACAGTTACTTTTCTGAATCTTTGAGTTGAAGGCCCTATTTCTGATACTGCTGCAAATTCTGTACCTGCTAATGCGAATTGAAGCACATAATTCACTTCTGTTTGAACATCATAATCAGCATGATTCCATACAAATGTAGTGGCTTCTGATTCTGGATTTTCAGGCGAAAGATTATATTCATTTCCGCTCTCTGGCGTTAATAATTCAGGTCCTCCTGTAGCAGTTGCGACAGAAAAATCGTCATTTTCACATGACACTGCAATCAAAAAAAGTGATGCAAATGATAAGCTTTTTAATATTTTTTTCATTTTTATTTTTTTAAAATTAATATCCTGGGTTTTGTGTTAAATTAGGGTTTGCTCCAATAGCAGATTGTGGGATTGGGAAAAGGTTGTAGTGACTTGGAATAGAAGTACCATTTACATTATTTCCTTTCCAAGGCCATAAATAGCTTCCGCCTGTGAATTTACCATATCTGATTAAGTCTGTTCTTCTGTGACCTTCAAAATTTAATTCTCTTCCTCTTTCGTCAATAATAAAATCAAGTGTTAATGCACCTGGTGTAATTTCACTAGCGTTAGATCTAGTTCTAATTTGGTTAACATAATTCACCGCTTGTGTAAGATTTCCACCAGCTGCTCCTCTTACAACACATTCTGCATACATTAAATAAGCATCAGCTAATCTAAATAATGGAAAATCTGTTCCTGAAAATTCCGTTTGACTTGAAGAGGAACCAAAATTAGAATTTCTAAACTTGATTGATGGGTATCCATTTGTCCATTCTTTATAATCATTCATTTCAAAAGAATGACCTGCTGTCCAGAAAAGTGATGCTCTAATATCTGTAGAAGTATTCAAATTTCCAAACAAACCATACCAAGCTTTTGTTGCTCTGTGTCCACCCCAACCTGCAGTTGCTCCATAATCTGCCAAATTCATTGTTTCTGGATTTAAACTTCCATTTACAATATAAGTAGTGTTTCCATAACTTTGACTTACCAAAGCATCAGCAATTAATGGATAAATTATTTCTGGTGAAGTATGATTATCTCCTGAAAATATTCTAACAAAATTTGGGTCTAAAGAATAATTACCTTCTGTGATTACTTTGTTTGAATAAGTTAACGCCTCATCATATCTTGCTACACCTATGTAAACTTGAGCATTAATATATAATTTTGCTAATAACATTCTAGCAGCAGATTTATTTGCTCTACCATAAGAATTGTTGTCAGGAAGTTTAGTTTCTGCATCTAATAATTCTGCTTCAACAAAATCGAATAATTCTTGACGACTTGATTGAGGTAATGGAACTCCTGAACTAGAATTCTCTTCTGTAACTAAAACTCCTTTTCCGAAACAATCAATCATGTAGTAGTATGCAAGAGCTCTGATAAACTTAACCTCTCCAACAACTTGATCTTTTTGAGGAAAATCAATAGAATTTAAAACAGGTAACAAATTGTTACATTGCGGTACTGTGTAATAAACTCTGTTGTATAAATACCTAAAGAATTTATTGTTAGCATCCCAACCGGAAGTTGTAGTCAATTGGTCTAAACCATCATCGCCCCATCTGTTTTTTATACCATCTGCTGTAAACTCTTGCAGATTTATAATACCTCTTAAAAAGGGAGATTCTCCAGCATCATCACCAGATATATCAGAACTTCCCGGTCCATTTGGTCCTGACAGTGCAAAAGAACCATATAATTTTGACATAATACCATCAATCGCATTAGGATCTTGTTGTAAAAGTTGATCCAATGACAACTCTACTTTTGGCACTGTATCCAAATCATCTGAACAAGACAATCCGGCCAAAAGCAGAATACTTAATCCGTAAAACTTAATTTTTTTCATATTTATTTTTTTTAAAAATCAAAACTTAATCCAACAGTATATACTCTTGGTCTAGGATAGAAATTATTATCAATTGAGTTAAAATTCTCTGGATCTTGACCAGAGTATTTTGTAATAATGAATGGATTGTTTAAAGCCGCATAAACTCTCAATGATGTTGACTTGTAAAATTTATTAAATCGATACCCTAATATAATATTCTCACAACGTAAGAAAGTAGCATCTTCTAAGAAATAGTCAGATAGTGGAATATTCCCATTTATATTAATAAAATTATCATCTGCTTCCCCCGAATAAAAATCCAAGACATTACTCAAGCTATTATTATTTACAGGAAGAGCTTTATCTACCCAACCAGAAGTAAGTTTTCTAGAATTATAAACTTGACCGCCAATTTGTCCTCTAAAACTTGAACTTAAATCCCAATTTTTATAATTGAAATTAAATCCAAATCCAAATGTCCAATTAGGTCTCAATGCCTTATAGTATCTATCTTCATTAGTAATTTGTCCGTCTCCGTTTCTATCTACATATGCTCCAACAACAGGATTTCCTGAGCCATCATATAATTGGCGAAAAACCCAAGCTGAATATGGTTGTTGACCAACTGCATGGTTTGCCAAAAACAAACCTGTCTGCACAGGTAATCTTGACTCTCCAGCTTGAATAGACTGAACATCTTCTAAATTTGTAACTTCTGAAAAGTTGTATGCCATGTTAGAATTAAATTCCAAACTTGTACTTTCTGTTTTCAAAAGTTTTAATCCTAAATTAAGCTCAAAACCTTTACTATCCGTATTACCAACATTCTTAACAAAAGCATTGGTTAATCCTTGTCCAGGTGGTAAATCAACTCTTGCAAGCAAATCTGATGTCTCTCTAGAATAGAAATCTAAACTACCAGTTAAAAAAGAATTTTTGAATAAATCAAAATCAATACCAACGTTATAGGATGTTGTTTTTTCCCATGTCAAATCCTCATTAAATGGTATTGCAGAATATAGATTAGAACCAGGTAAATACTGACTTGCATTACTTCCTAATCCAAATAATGGAATAGAAGGATAGTACCCTACGATTCCTGTGATATCTTGTTGTCCAGTTTTACCCCAACCTAGTCTGATTTTCAAATCGTTTACCGCTTTAGAATCTCTTAAAAAAGTTTCTTCTTTAACTTTCCAAGCAACAGCTGCGGCTGGAAAATAGCCCCATCTATTCTCTTCTCTAAATAACGAAGAGCCATCTGCTCTTAATGAGAAAGTAAATAAATATTTATTAACTAAATCCAAATTCATTCTTCCGAAGTAAGACTGCAGGTTTAATACATTATAGTATCTATTAGTTGGATTTTGCTCATTTATTTCTGGTTCTCTAATGCCTGAGTCTATGTTATATCTAAAACGATCACTAAATCCATCATTTTTGAAATTCTGATAAGAATAACCTCCTTGAATGTCAATATTAGTAATGATACTATTTTCCATTCTTTTGCCATAGGCTAAATAAGCATCCATAGTTGTATTAGTAATTCTTTGCTTCTCAAAATAATTTAATCCTGGATTAAACACATAATTTGTGTTTGGATTAGTTCCTTGATTATGTCTATAAGTAGCAATTGAATTATCTCCAAAATTTTCTCTTATTAAAGATTGAGACGCATCTAAACCAAGGTTTACAATTGCTCTCAATTCTGGAAGAAAATGCATTTTGTAATCAAACTCAACATTTGTCAATAAACGTTGATTTTTTTGTGGATTGTTTTTTTGCTCAAGTAAAGCCAATGGGTTAGATTGACCATTCAAAATATTTCTATTTCCGTTTAACAACAAATCTTGATAATATCCTCCAAAAATATTAGAAGGAGAATTATCATAAATAGGTTTAGTTGGATCCATGTTTATAGCACCTCCTAACGCACCACCCTCATCGATATTGTTTTTTAAACTGTGAACTCCCTTTAAGTTAAAATCAATTTTTAAATGATCTTTTAAAAGTGTTGGTGTAAACTTCAAAGAGTAAGTAAAACGCTCATAATCATTTGTTTTCACCAATCCTTCGTTTTTAGTGTAACCAAAAGACCCTCTGAAAGGAACTTTACCTCCTAAATTTGCATTAGCACTAAAATTATGGTCAGTAGAAAAAGAATTTCTAAAAATAGCATCCTGCCAATCCGTGTCATAAATAATCCTTCCTTCAATTTGCGGAGTAGCTAAATCATCTGTGGTGCCAATTGGAGCATCTGGATCGGCAACACCTAATAGATTGGTAAATGTTGGGTGATACTCTTGAATAAATCTAACAAACTCTCCCGAATTCATTACATTAACTTTCTTGCCAACTTGACCATAAGAAAGATTAGAGGAATAATTAAATGTTGGAGCTCCTTTAGAACCTTTTTTTGTAGTGATAATAATAACCCCATTTGAAGCTCTAGAACCATAAATAGCGGTTGCAGAAGCATCTTTTAATACTGTAAAACTTTCAATATCATTAGGGTTGATTAAAGATAATGGATTTCCTACACCCGCGGGGTTAACATTGTCTACAGGAATTCCATCAATAACAATTAATGGATTGTTGTTGGCACTAATAGATGAACCACCACGGATTCTAATGTTTGGTGCAGCATCCGGCTGTCCACCATTGGAAGTAATTCTAACACCGGCAGCTTTACCAGTCAATAACTGATCAGCAGAGACAATTGCTCCTTTATTAAATTCTTTTGAAGTTACTTGCGTAACCGAACCAGTTGCATCCTTCTTCTTAACTGAACCATAACCAATCAAGACAACTTCTTCTAAGTTATCCACTTCCTCCCCAAGAGAAATATTAATTGTGTTTTGAACAGTGTAAGGAACGTCAGTGGTCTGATATCCTACAAAAGAAAATTCAATCACCTCTCCACTATTCACATTCGACAGCATATACTTACCATCAAAATCGGTTGTAGTACCCTTAGTGGTACCTTTAATAATTACATTTACTCCCGGTAGGGGTTGTCCAGACGATTTGTCGGTCACAACGCCGCTTACAGTGCTCTGAGCCAGCACACTAAGTGGCAGTAGTAGCAATAAAAATAACAACTTTTTAGAAATTGTTTTCATACAGTTTGTTTAGGTTAAAATTGTGTTTTTTGCTTGTATTTTTGACTTCGAATGTTAAATTTAAGTAAAATTTTTGTCTTTTTGAATAAACATTTTCGAAACACCTTGCGAAAACGTTTTCGTGTTGAAAACTTTTATAATAATGCTTATTTTTAAGCTAAAAATTCCGATTCTAAAAAATAAAATTTATCTTTATTCGCAAATCATTAATAAGTCCAAAATAACATGAAAAGAAAAGTTACATTAAAGCAAATTGCTAGAGAATTAGATGTTTCCATTTCTACCGTTTCTAAATCACTAAAAGACAGTGCCGAAATAAGTGAAGATACCCGTCAAAAAGTGCAAGCTTTTGCCAAATTATACAACTACAAACCCAACAATATCGCCCTTAGTTTAAAAAACAAAAAAACGAAAACCATCGGAATTATAATTCCAGAAATTGTGCATCATTTTTTTGCTACAGTAATTAGCGGTGTAGAAAATGTGGCTAACGAACACGGCTACAACGTAATAGTTTGTTTATCAGATGAATCGTTTGATAAAGAAGTAATTAATATGGAAATGTTGGCCAATGGAAGCATCGATGGATTTATAATGTCATTATCTAAAGAAACACAGCAAAAGAAAGATTTTCACCATATCTCCGAAGTCATCAACCAAGGGATGCCCGTTGTGATGTTTGATCGTGTTACGAATGATATTTTGTGTGATAAAGTGATTATTGATGATAATTTATCCGCCATCCAAGCCGTTCAAACGCTTATTGATAAAGGTTTGAAAAAAATTGCTTTAATTACAACAGTTGATTATGTTAGTGTTGGAAAACTAAGAACCGAAGGTTATTTGAAAGCCTTAAAATCAAATGACATTAAAATTGATGAAAATTTAATTCTTAAAATTGAAGATATCGAACATTGTGATGAAGCCATTGACAATCTAATTAACACTCAAAAAATTGACGCTATTTTTGCCGTAAACGAACTTTTTGCTGTCACCGCAATAAAATCAGCCTTAAAAATTGGATTAAAAATTCCGGAAGATATCGCCGTTATTGGTTTTACGGACGGAATTATTTCTAAATATTCTTCCCCAAGCATTACAACTGTGAGTCAAAACGGAATTAAAATGGGCGGAAAAGCAGCCAAAATGCTTATCGAAAGATTGGAAAGCGAAGACGAAGATGACGAACATTACAGAACCGAAGTTATCGAAACACACTTGGTCGAAAGAGAATCTACGCCAACGTTGTAGTAGCTGTAAACCATTGATTTTATTGACTTTGAAAATTGTAAAATAGAAAAATGACTTTCATAATTTTTTCTAAAAAATAATTTCGCTTTAAAAAAAAACTATATTTGTACTAATTATCAAAGCTTGTATTTTTACTTCGAACCTAAGTTTTGATAAGCCATAAACCGCTTATCGTATTATTAATCAACTAATTACGATAATGGAAAAGCGTAAGTTAAGTTTCTGGGAAATTTGGAACATGAGTTTCGGTTTCTTGGGAATACAAATGGGTTTTGCCCTTCAAAATGCAAATGCCAGTAGAATTCTTCAAATTTTTGGTGCTGATGTACATGAACTTTCATGGTTTTGGATTATTGCTCCTCTAATGGGATTAATAGTTCAACCAATTATTGGTCATTACAGCGACAATACATGGGGTCGTTTTGGAAGAAGAAAACCTTTTTTCTTAGCTGGTGCACTACTTGCTTCAATCGGATTAATTTTAATGCCGCAAGCAGATATTTTTATTGCAATTTTACCTGCCTTATGGGTTGGTGCCGGAATGTTAATGATTATGGATGCTTCTTTTAACATTGCTATGGAGCCTTTCCGAGCATTGGTTGGCGATAATTTAAGAACGGATCAAAGAACATTGGGCTTTAGTGTTCAAACTGCCCTAATCGGTTTTGGTGCTGTGATCGGTTCATGGCTACCTTACGTTTTAACAAATTGGTTTGGAGTTTCCAACAGTGGTGAAAACGGTGCAGTGCCATTAAATCTGATAATATCTTTCATTCTTGGTGCAATTATTCTTGTAGGCTCCATTTTGGTTACACTATTTACAACTAAAGAATATTCCCCAGAAGAATTAAAGAAATTTGAAGATGAAATTGCTCATCAAGATGCTCTTTCAGAGGATTATGAAGAAAAAGAATCTCGTTTGGTTGATATTTTTGATGATTTCAAAAAAATGCCTGAAACGATGCGTCAATTAAGTTGGGTCCAATTTTTTTCTTGGTTTGGACTTTTTGGAATGTGGGTTTTTACAACTCCTGCGATAGCTCAACATATTTATGGTTTACCCGTAAATGACAGTTCAAGTGCAGAATTTCAAAGTGCCGGTGATTGGGTAGGAGTTATATTTGGAGTTTACAACTTAGTATCAGCTCTGTTTGCTTTTACTCTACCCTACATCGCAAAGCAAATTGGTCGCAAAAGAACACATTCAATTTCATTAGTCATTGGAGGTGTTGGATTAATTTCCATGTATTTTATGCCTGATAAAGAATCGCTTATTTTTTCAATGATTTGTATCGGAATTGCTTGGGCAAGTATTCTTGCCATGCCTTATGCCATTCTTGCCGGATCTATTCAACCCAAGAAAATGGGAGTTTATATGGGGATTTTCAATTTCTTTATCGTAATTCCACAGATTATTAATGCCCTCATTGGAGGATTACTTGTTAAATATTTATATAATGATCATGCCATTTTTGCTTTAGTAACTAGCGGTGTCAGTTTCTTAATTGCCGCTGCCTTAGTTTACAAAGTAAAAGATGTGGATGATGTAGTACAAAACTAATGAATCAAAAATGTTTCATATTCGACCTCGACGGTGTAATCGTTGATACAGCAAAATATCACTATTTAGCTTGGCAAAAGATTGCTCACCAACTAGGTATCGAATTTACGCCCGAACACAACGAAGAACTTAAAGGAGTAAGTCGTGTTCGATCACTCGACCTCATTTTAGCCTTAGGAAATATGGAAGCTTCTCAGGAAGACAAAAACAAATGGCTCATTCAAAAAAACGAAGACTATCTTTCCTATTTGGTTGATATGGACGAAAGTGAAATCTTGCCGGGAGTTTTACCGGTTCTTATTTATCTTAAAGAAAACAACCAAAAAATCGTATTGGGTTCTGCCAGTAAAAATGCAAAACCAATTTTAGAAAAAGCAAAAATTATTGATTATTTTGATGCCATTGTGGATGGAAACGATGTATCAAATGCCAAACCGGATCCGGAAGTTTTTATTCAAGGAGCCAAAAAAGTGAATTTTTCAAACGAAGAATGTATCGTTTTTGAAGATTCTGTTGCCGGAGTTCAAGCCGCAAATATTGCCGGAATGACGAGTGTTGGAATTGGCGAAGAAAGTATTTTGCATGAAGCTCAATTCGTATTTCCTGATTTTACACACATCGATTTGAATTTTATACAAAACCTAATAAATAAATAGTAAAATTTTAATGTTTTCAAGTTTTAAAATTATTCAACAAAACTTGAGACTTGAAACTTAAAACTTTTTAAACCTAAAATTAATGAACCAAGATTATATCATACCAGATAACTGGTCGATTATTGAAGAAGGATTTGAACAAGACCTGGTTAAGTCTTCCGAAAGTTTGTTCAGCATTGGAAACGGTGCCATGGGACAACGTGCAAATTTTGAAGAATACTATTCCGGAAAAACCTTCCAAGGAAGTTATATTGCCGGAATTTATTATCCCGATAAAACAAAAGTGGGTTGGTGGAAAAACGGTTACCCAGAATATTTCGCCAAAGTACTTAATGCTCCAAATTGGATTGGAATTAACATCGAAATTAACGGTGAAAATTTAGATTTGGCCAATTGTGCAGCAGTAAAAAATTTCCGTAGAGAGTTGAATATGAAAGAAGGTTGGTACCATCGTTCTTTTACAGCAACCCTTCAAAACGGAACTGAAATTGAAGTGCAAGTGCGTCGTTTTCTTTCATTGGATTTGGATGAAGTGGGTGTAATAAATTATCAAATTACCGCTTTAAATCAGGATGCGAAAATTGTTTTCAGACCGTATATTGATGCTGGTGTTCACAACGAAGATGCCAACTGGGAAGAAAAATTTTGGGAACCATTACATGTAAAAAATAATGCAAACGAAGCTTTTGTAACAGCAAGAACTTTCAAAACGCATTTTACGGCAACCACTTTTATGCAAAATACGATTTTGGTGGATGGGAAAAATGTGAATGCTTCTCCGTCCAACGTTGCAACTTCAAATGATAAAATTGAATTTTCGTATGAAGTTTCAATTGCAAAAAACCAATCAGCGACTATTCAAAAAATAGGTGGTTACACCGTTTCGATGAACCACGAAAACACAGAAGAAGCGGCTAAAAAAGTTGTGTCTGATGCAATTTCCTTAGGTTACAACCAATTACTAGAAGACCAAATCAAAGCTTGGGCAAAAATTTGGGAAATGAGTGACATTACCATCGATGGTGATGTGAAAGCTCAACAAGGAATTCGTTTCAATATTTTTCAACTAAATCAAACCTATTTAGGGAAAGATTCTCGTTTGAATATTGGTCCAAAAGGATTTACAGGCGAAAAATACGGTGGTTCAACCTATTGGGATACAGAAGCATATTGCATTCCTTTTTATATGGCTACAAAAGATCAGCAAGTAGCCAGAAATCTATTGACGTATCGCTACAATCATTTAGAAAAAGCGATTGAAAATGCAGCAAAACTAGGTTTTAAAAACGGAGCTGCTTTGTACCCGATGGTGACGATGAACGGCGAAGAATGCCATAACGAATGGGAAATTACGTTTGAAGAAATTCACCGAAATGGTGCGATTGCTTTTGCTATTTTTAACTACTATCGTTTTACCGGAGATTACAGCTATATTCCTGAAAAAGGTCTGGAAGTTTTAATCGGAATTGCTCGTTTTTGGCATCAAAGAGCCACCTACTCTACCTATCGAAACCAATATGTAATTTTAGGGGTAACGGGTCCGAATGAATATGAAAACAATGTGAATAATAATTTTTACACCAATTATATTGCCAAATGGTGTATTGATTATACGGTAGAACAAATTCAAAAAATTGAAAAAGAATATTCGTCGGATTATACTCGAATTTTAAATAAAGTAAAACTTTCTGTGGCTGAAATTAACCATTGGAAAGAAGTTGCCGACAATATGTATTTTCCTTTTTCGGAAGAACACGACGTGTATTTGCAGCAGGATGGTTTCTTAGATAAAGAATTGGTAAAAGTTTCAGATTTAGATAAAAGTCAGCGACCGATTAACCAAAAATGGTCGTGGGATAGAATTTTGCGTTCGCCTTACATCAAACAAGCTGACACGTTACAAGGGTTTTATTTCTTTGAAGATCATTTCAGCAAAGAACAATTAGAGAAACATTTTGATTTTTACGAACCATTTACCGTTCACGAAAGTTCGCTTTCGCCTTGTGTTCACTCGATTCAAGCGGCTGTTTTGGATAGAATGGAACAAGCTTATACTTTTTATCTTCGAACTTCCCGTTTGGATTTAGATGATTATAATAAAGAAGTGCACGAAGGTTTACACATCACGTCGATGGCTGGAACTTGGATGAGTATTGTAGAAGGTTTTGGTGGAATGCGTGTTAAAAATGAAACCTTACATTTTGAACCAAAAATCCCAACACAATGGAAAGGATATTCGTTTAAAATTAATTTCAGAAATCAAATTTTAAAAGTTTCTGTTCAATCTAATGAAACGAAATTTTCGTTGGAAGGAAATAAACCTATTACTGTTTTTGTAAAAGGAAAAGAAATCTTGGTTGAACCGAATAGTTTGGTTACCGTATAATAAATTCTCGCAAAGACGCTAAGTCGCAAAGATTTACTTAGCGTCTCTGCGACTTTGCGAGATAAAACAATCAATCATGAAAAAAATTTCATTACTTCTGTTTTGTCTCGCATTTTCATTTTTATCTGCTCAAGTCAATCGAATTGAACCACCTAACTGGTGGACAGGATTTAAAAATGAAAACCTGCAATTGCTCGTGCATCATCCGAACATCGGAAATGCAACACCAAAAATTTCATACGATGGTGTTTCAATCATCAAAGTTCACAAAGCTAAAAGTCCGAACTACTTATTTATCGATGTTAAAATTGATAAATCTACAAAACCGGGAAAATTCAATATTGTTTTTGAATCAGAAAAAGGCAAAAAAATCACACAATCGTACGAATTAAAACCAAAATCTAAACCTTCAGAAGATTTCATCGGTTTCAATAGTTCTGATGCCATTTACCTCATCACTCCTGATCGTTTTGCCAACGGAAATGAAGCGAATGATGTCGTAAAATCGATGCAAGAAACTACGTTAGACAGAACCCACGATTACAAACGTCACGGCGGCGATATTCAAGGGATTACAGACCATATTGATTACATCAAAAACTTAGGATTTACCGCTATTTGGCCAACTCCGGTTTTGACAAATGATATGAAAGGTGGTTCGTATCACGGCTATGCGATGACCGATTTTTATCAAGTAGATCCACGATTTGGAACTTTAACTGATTATAAAAATCTATCCGAAAAACTTCATCAAAATGGTATGAAACTCATTATGGATCAAGTGGCCAATCATTGCGGTAGCGAACACTGGTGGATGAAAGATTTACCTTTTTCAGATTGGGTAAATTATCAAGAACTGTTTGAAAAAGAAAAAAAATACGTCACTTCCAATCACCGAAGAACAAGCAACCAAGATTTGTATGCTTCCGAAAAAGACAAAAAAGAAATGGCCGATGGTTGGTTTGTTTCTTCAATGCCCGATTTGAATCAACGTAATCCGTTTTTGGCAAAATACATCATCCAAAACAGCATTTGGTGGATTGAAACACTTCATTTGAGCGGTATCCGTCAAGACACTTATCCATATCCTGACAAAGTTTTTATGTCGAATTGGGCTGGCGAAATTATGAATGAATATCCTAATTTTAATATTGTTGGAGAAGAATGGAGTTCGAATCCGTTGCTCATTGGCTATTGGCAAAAAGGAGCAAATAATAAAGACGGTTACGAATCGAATTTGCGTTCAACGATGGATTTTGCAATGCAAACACTCATTCCGCAAGCCATTAAAGAAACAGAAAGTTGGGACAAAGGTTTGGCGAAAATTTACGATGGTTTAGCCAACGATTTTCATTATGCTTCGCCAAAAGACATTATGATTTTTCCGGATAATCACGATATGGACCGCATTTTTACACAAATGGAGGAAAATGTTGAAAACACAAAAATGGCTTTGGCTACTTATTTAGTTTTACCAAGAATTCCACAGTTGTATTATGGAACAGAAATTCTAATGCAAAACACGGCAAAACCAGGTGATCACGGCTTAATCCGAACAGATTTTCCGGGTGGATGGAAAGGTGATAAAGTAAATGCTTTTACTGGCGATGGACTTTCTTCAGAAAAAAAAGATATGCAAAGCTATTTGACTAAAATTTTAAATTATAGAAAAAACAGTAAAGCTATTCACGACGGAAAAACGATTCATTTTGCACCAAATAATGGCGTTTATACCTTATTTAGAATGTTGAATGATGAAATTGTTGTTTTAATTTTAAATAAAAATGAATCTGCAAAAGTTGATCTTTCTACATATAAAGAATTAGGTTTTGAAGGTAAAAAAATGAAAAATATCTTAACCGGAGAAGAAATTATTTGGGATAAAGAATTGACTATAAACAAAAAAGGAGCCTATCTTTTTACGACAAAAATGAATTAAAGAATGAAAAAACTCTTTCTTCTATTATTACTTTCAACAATTGGATTTGCTCAAAATGTAAATCGAAAATACATTTCCCATCAATTAAATGAAAACGTTTTGGAAGTAAAAACTTCCGATGGAATGTATTTTCTTCAATTATATAATGATAAAATTGTTGAAACTACTTTCGTTCCAAACGGAGAAAAATTCAATCCAAATTCGCACGCTGTTGTTTTAAAACCGGACAATAATGGTTTTGAATTTAAACAATCAACGGATTATTTAGAAATTAAAACTAATAATTTAGAAGTTCAAATTGCAAAATCTCCTTTTAAAATTTCATATTACAAAAAAGGTGAATTACTTCTTTCCGAAAAATTAGGTTATTTCAAACGCAAACACGAACCACTCGAAAGAGTAAAAGGGAATATTGTATATGATTCAACCGAAGTCATTCAATTCAACATCAATGCAACCGAAAAATTGTATGGTGGTGGAGCAAGAGTTTTAGGAATGAACCGTCGTGGCAACCGATTGGCTCTTTACAACCGAGCCGATTATGGTTACGAAACCCATTCAGAATTGATGAATTTTACGATTCCAATCGTCATATCTTCGCAAAAATATATGGTTCATTTTGATAATGCTCCGATTGGTTATTTGGATTTGGATAGTAAAAAAGAGAATGTGTTGGAATACGAAAGCATTTCCGGCAGAAAAACCTATCAAGTGATTGTGGGCAATACTTGGGAAGATTTAATTTACAATTACACCGAATTAACCGGAAGACAGCCGTTACCTCCTCGTTGGGCTTTAGGCAATTTCTCCTCACGTTTTGGCTATCACTCCGAAGCGGAAGCTAGAAGAACCATCAAGAAATTTCAAGACGAAAAAATTCCGGTAGATGCGATAATCTTAGATCTTTATTGGTTTGGAAAAGAATTGCAAGGCACGATGGGCAATTTGGAAGTGTATCGAGACAGTTTCCCAACTTTTGAAAAAATGGTGGATGATTTTTCTAAAATGGGAATCAAAACCATTCCGATTACAGAACCATTTATTTTAACAACTTCTAAGAAGTGGCAAGAAGCCGTTGAGAAAAAAATTATCGCAACAGATTCCGTTGGAAATCCTTTTACCTATGATTTTTATTTTGGAAACACCGGTATCATTGACATTTTTAAACCAACAGGAAAAAATTGGTTTTGGGATATTTACCGAGATTTAGCCAACAAAGGTGTAAGTGGCGTTTGGGGCGATTTGGGTGAACCCGAAGTTTTTCCCGCAGCAGCAAATACATTTGGCGGAACCGCTGATGAAGTACACAATATTTACGGACACAACTGGGCAAAATTAGTTTTTGAAGGCTATCGCAACGATTTTCCAACGCAAAGACCTTTTATATTGATGCGTTCCGGTTATTCGGGTTCGCAGCGTTATGGAATGATTCCGTGGAGTGGCGATGTGAACAGAACTTGGGGTGGATTATCAGGTCAAGTGGAAATTTCATTACAAATGGGAATGCAAGGTTTGGCCTACATGCATTCTGATTTGGGGGGCTTTGCGGGGGCAAATTTAGATGACGAATTATATGTACGTTGGTTGCAATACGGTGTTTTCAATCCGATCTTTCGTCCGCATGCACAATCGGATGTAGCTTCTGAACCGATTTTCAGAAGTGATTGGGCGAAAAACTTAGCAAAACAAGCGATTGAATTGCGTTATCAAATGCTTCCTTACAATTATAGTTTGGCTTATGAAAATTCGAAAACCGGAAAACCTTTAATGCGTCCGCTGTTTTTTGAAGAACCTGAAAATGAAGCATTATTGACTAAATCCGATGGCTATTTATGGGGAAAAGATTTTCTGATTTATCCGATTATGGAAGCGAAACAATCAACGAAGGAAGTTTATTTTCCTAAAAATGGAAATTGGATAGATTTTTATTCGAATAAAAAATACGTCGGTGGTTCAACCGAAAAAATAAATGTAACCGAAAATCATATTCCAACTTTTGTGCGAAGTGGCGTTTTGATTCCGATGACAAAAGTTGTGCAAACAAGCAACAATTATCTAAATTCAAACTTAGATTTACATCTTTATTTTGATGAAAAAGTAACTTCAAGCGAACGCCAATTTTATTTTGACGAAGGAAATAATTCAACTGAAAATAATCCTGAACTGCTGACTTGCGAAACAGAAATATCAGAAAAAGAACTTCTTCTTTCGATAAAAAGTAATTCATTAAAATCAAAAGGAAAAGCAGGTAAATTTCATATTTATCAGTTGAATAAAAAACCGAAATCCATCATCATCAATGATAAAAAAATGAAATTTCAATACGATAAAAAATCAAAAAAATTGGAATTTGATTATTTGCTAAGCACTAATAACATGAACATAAAAATTAAATTATAATGAAACAATTCTTTTCCACACTAATCTTATGTTGTATGATTGTAGGATGTTCACCAAAAAAAGAAACCGTTCAAGTGCAAACACCTTTTGTTTGGGAAGGTGCCAATTTGTACTTCCTACTTATCGACCGATTTAACAACGGAAATCCTGAAAATGACTCAATCATTCGAAGAGATAAAGAAACCGGCGTTCTCCGTAATTTTATGGGTGGCGATATCAAAGGGATTACGCAAAAAATCGATGAAGGCTATTTTAGCGATTTGGGAATTAATGCCATTTGGATGACACCTGTTGTAGAACAAATTCACGGATCAGTGGATGAAGGAACAGGAAATTCGTATGGTTTCCACGGCTACTGGACTAAAGATTGGACAGCAATCGACCCAAGTTTTGGATCAAAAGATGATTTGAAAGAATTGGTTGAAAAAGCTCATGCCAAAGGAATCCGAATTGTGTTGGATGCCGTGATTAATCATACCGGACCAGTAACTGATTTAGATCCCGTTTGGCCGGAAAGTTGGGTGCGAACCGGACCGAAATGTTCGTATGACACCTATCAAAATTACATTGATTGTACGCTAGTTGAAAACCTTCCGGACATTAAAACAGAAAGCAATGAAGATGTGGAATTACCTCCAGCTTTAGTTGAAAAATGGAAAAAAGAAGGTCGTTATGAGCAAGAAGTAGCCGAGTTAGATGAATTTTTCAAGCGAACAGGTTATCCAAGAGCTCCGAAATATTATATCATGAAATGGTTGTCCGATTACATCACCGATTATGGAATTGATGGTTATCGAGTGGATACAGTAAAACACACCACCGAAGATGTTTGGGCTGATTTTGAAAAAGTGTGTAAAGACGCTTTTACACAATACAAAAAAGACAATCCTGCTAAAGTGTTGGACGATAATGAATTTTTTATCGTAGGTGAAGTGTACGGTTACGGCATCAGTGGCAAGCAACTTTACAATTTTGGCGACAAAAAAGTAAACTATTTTGAAAACGGATTTGGGTCACTCATCAATTTTGATTTTAAAGGCGATGCCAATAAACCGTACGAAGAACTTTTCAATACTTATTCTTCGGTTTTAAGTTCCGATTTAAAAGGGTTGAGTGTGATGAATTATGTTTCATCCCACGATGATGGTTGGCCATTTGACAAGAAAAGAGAAAAAGCCTTCGATGCCGGCACAAAATTATTATTAACACCCGGAATTTCGCAAGTGTATTATGGCGATGAAACAGCTCGTTCGTTAGAAATTGAAGGAACCGAAGGTGATGCTACCTTGCGTTCGTTTATGAATTGGGAAGATATTAAAACCAATGAAAACACCAAAAACGTATTGACACACTTTCAAAAAATTGGTCAATTCCGAAAAAATCATCCGGCGATTGGAGCAGGAATTCATAAAGAAATTTCAAAAGCTCCGTTTTATACTTTTAGCAGAACATTTACAAAAGGAGATTTTACCGATAAAGTGGTAATTGGTTTGGAATTGCCTTTCGGAAAAAAAGAAATTAATGTCTCATCCATTTTTGAAGATGGAACAGAAGTTCACGATGCTTTTTCCGGAATTTCAACTATTGTAAAAGATGGAAAAGTGATAATTGATAGTCAAATGGGAATTGTATTATTGGAGAGAAAATAAATTCAAAATACTTTTACCTAACCAAAAGCGTTTATAATCAAAAAGATTGTAAACGCTTTTTTTAAATCATTTTTTTTAGAGTTAAAAGATTAATTGCTTTATTCCTATATTTGAACACATCAATAAAAAACAACCTTTTTAATGAATTTTTTCAGCATAAATTCTGTTTCAAAGCCACTTCTCCAACGAATTATTCTTGTGTTTTTTATTGGATTATTAACCGCTTGCACTTCCTACAAAACCCAAATGGGAAGTCAGGCAACATCTTTTTACAGTAATCAAACACTTGATACAACCACCATTGTTTATTCGGTTTTTTTAACGGGAAACGCAGCTAATACTCAAAATGATGGAGCGACTCCTTCCCTATCCAATTTTAAAAAAAGATTGGAAAAAGCTTCAAAAAATAGTACGACTCTTTTTTTAGGCGATAATATTTTTCCGTTAAACGGATTCAATCAAAACAAAACAAAAGCGGAAGAAAAAATCACGTCTCAATTAAATTTAACCGAAAAATTCAAAGGAAAAGTATTTTTTATTCCCGGCAAAAGCGATTGGGGAAATTCGACTTCTTCCATTTTGGCTCAAGAAAATTTTATTTCAAAATATAAGAAAAAGGAAAGCAAACTAATTCCTCAAAATGCATGCGGAATCGAATTTATTTCGTTGAGTAATGAAGTTGAATTGGTTGCCATCGACTCGCAATGGTTTTTGGAAGATTGGAATGAGCACACCGAAATCAACAAAGGATGTAGCATTAAAACCCGTGAACAATTTTTTGATGAACTCGACAGTCATCTTTTGGAAAATCAAGAAAAAACAATTCTCTTAGCCATTCATCACCCACTTTTGAGTAACGGAATTTATGGCGGTCAGTATTCCTTGGACGAACAACTTTTTCCGTTTGATACTAAAATTCCGCTTCCAATTGCCGGAAGTTTTTATAACCTTTTCCGAAAAGCAAGCGGCTATAAAACCGAGGATTTGCAACATGCTTCCTATCGCGAAATGGCCGATAGAATAAAAGCCACCGTTCAAAAATACAATCATGTTGTCGTAGTTTCCGGTCATGAACAAAACTTGCAGTACATCAACAAAGACGGAATTCAGCAAATCATAAGTGGTTCCGGTGCTCATTTTTCAGCAGCAAGAGCAGTTAACCCAAAAGATTTTAGCTATGGAGGCTATGGCTATGCCGTGGTAGATGTGTATGAAAACGGAGCTTCAACCGTTTCTTATTACACTACTTCCAACCGAAAAGAAGTGTTACTTTTTAAACAAAAAATTAGAGAACCGGAGCTAAACATCAAACATCAAAATTATCCTAAACAATTTGACCCTACAATAAAAAGATCTATTTTCGGAAAGCCGGTTAGTCGAAAAAGCGACGTTTATCAATTTCTTTGGGGAAAACATTACAAAGGCTATTATAAACAAGAAATTGCATTAAGAACTGTTGGTTTAGACACGCTTTATGGCGGTTTAAAACCAATCGGTTTGGATAATGAAGGAACAACAAATTCCCTTTTGTTAAAAGATAAAAACGGAAAAGAATTTGTAATGACTCCGCTCGAAAAAGATGCTTCTTCGTTTTTTAAATCGTTAGCTTATAAAAATGAAAAACAAAAAAACCAGGCCGATAATGCTCTTTCAGAAGATTTTTTGAGGGATTATTTTACAACTATTCATCCGTTTACGCCGTTAGTTATTTCAGGACTTTCTAAGGCGATTGGCGTTAGTTCAACTCAACCGAAATTATTTTTTGTTCCTAATCAAAATAGCTTAGGCAATTACAACGAAAATTTTGGTGGTAATTTATATTTGATTTCAGAGAAAATAAATTCTTCTCAAAAAAGCCTTTCTACTTTCGGAAAACCGTCTTCGATTATTGATACGGATGAAATGCTTCACAACATTAGAACCGATAAAAATCATGTGGTTGACAAAGAAAATTATATCCGAGCTCGTCTTTTTGATATGCTCATCGGCGATGGTGATAGACAGGAAAAAAATTGGCGATGGGGCGTTCATCAAGAAAAAGGAAAAACAATTTATCGCCCGATACCGTTGAATCGCGACCAAGCTTTTGCCAAATACGACGGAGCCTTTTTATGGCTTTTGAAAAGTATTCCGGCCATGGGACAAATGCATTCCTACTCTTATAATCACAAAAAAACCAAAGAATTCAACAAACAAGCGTATGCTTTGGACTTAGCTCTTTTATCGGATATTGATGAAAAAGCATGGGAAAAACAGGCAAAATTTATTCAAGACAATTTAACCAACGATATCATTAATAAAGCATTTTTACAATTGCCTTATGAATTGCAGGACGAAACGACTTCCAAACTGAAATTGTATTTGAGAAATCGTCTCAAAAAATTAAATCAAACCGCTCAACATTATCAAAAGTTATTAGACAAAAAAACGTTGATTGTTGGAACAATGCAAGATGATGTTTTTGTGATTAATCGTTTATCCAACGGCAAAACTTCTGTTGTGGTTTATAATGGGAAAAAAGTACCCGCCAACATTGTGTATGAAAAAACATTTACCAAAAAACAAACCAAAGAAATATGGCTTTTTGGCTTAGAAGGAAAAGACGAATTTAGTATGGAAGGAAAAGAATTCAGCAACGTCAAGATTAGATTAATTGGTGGTTTGAATCAAGATTCGTATGTGATTGAAAACGGTAAAAAAGTCAAAATCCATGATTTCAAATCAAATAATATATTGAATGTAGATAAGAAAACAACTGTCTTACTTTCAAACGATTATGAAACAAACACCTACAATTATAAAAAACCAAATTTTGATGAATTTACCGGAGTTCCTTTAGTTGGCTATAACCCTGATGACGGCATTCGATTAGGCGTTCGATTAGATTTTACCAAAAAAGGATATTTAGGCAATCCGTTTTCACAAAAACACACAGCCGATCTCAACTATTATTTTGCTACCAAAGGCTATGAATTAGGTTATTCCGGAATTGTAAAAAAAGCATTTTCCTTTTTTGATTTGGTAATTGATGCTCAAGCGACCAGCTCTAATTTTGTACAAAACTTTTTTGGTTTTGGAAACGCCACCAACAATGATGCTGATGAATTTGATTTCAATCGGGTTCGGATTGCTTCCTACAAAGTGAGTCCCGGATTGGTATGGCAAAAAACCAAAAGTTCCAGTTTTACTGGTCGTGTAAATTTTGAAGCCTACAAAGTGGAAGACACACCCGAACGATTTATTTCAACCGGAGTTGTAGATGAACGTGTTTTTGATTATCAAAATTTTGCCGGTGTTGGATTAGAATATCAATTCAAAAATTATGACAATCATTTTATTCCTTCGTTGGGAATGGGCTTTCAGGTTTTAGGAAAATGGAATGCAAATTTGGGTGATTTTTCAAGACAAGTTCCTTCGGCCGAAGCTGCTGTAAACTTTGTATTCCGATTGACACCGGATGCTCAATGGATTTTGGAAACTACCATAAAAGGAAAATCACTTTTTAGTTCTGATTACGAATTTTATCAAGCGGCTAATTTGGGTGGCGATAATGATTTACGAGGATTTAGAGACAATCGCTTTTCCGGAAAAACAGCTGCTTTTCAAGGAACCGATTTGCGGTATGCAATCGGACAAATTAAAAACCCATTTGCTCCTGTAAATTATGGTGCTTTTGTTGGATTTGATTATGGAAGAGTTTGGTTTCCTGGCGAAAGCACTTCAAAGTGGCATCAATCAACCGGGTTTGGATTGTGGTTAAATAGCAGTAACATGATTTCTTCTACACTTTCGTATTTTCATTCGAGTGATGGAGGTAGGATTGCGTTTGGGATGAAATTTAATTTTTAGGTTTTACCACGAATTCACGAATATTTTTTTGACAGCCGCTGATTCGCTGATTGAGTTTGAAAAAATCAGCGAATCAGCGGCTAAAAATTAACCTAATCTTGATGCTGAAAAATAAGCTTTGTGAAATTGATTTCTAAACTTTGTGAAAATCTTTTCCAATGAAATCAAATTTCTATTTGTTAGTTATCTTCGCTTTGACATTAATGAATTGCTCTAAAATGAAAAAACCACTCAACATTGGTCATCGAGGTGCGATGGGACACGAAACAGAAAACACGATTGCTTCCGTTAAAAAAGCATTGGAGTTAAATGTGGATATGATTGAAATTGATGTTTTTTTGATAAAAAGCGGTGAGCTGGTTGTTTTTCATGATGAAACTTTAGACAGTTTAACTAATACTTCCGGGAAGATTGAAGATTTTACGCTTGAAGAATTACAAAAAGTGGTAGTGAAAGGAAACCATCAAATTCCAACGTTAGAAGAAGTTATTAAAACGATTGACAAAAAAGTACCTCTTAACATTGAATTAAAAGGAAAAAACACAGCAAAACCTACTTTTGAATTATTGGAAAAATACTATCAAGAAGGTTGGAAGAAAGATGATTTTGTGATTTCCAGTTTTGTATGGGATGAATTGGAAACATTCAGAAAATTGGATGATAAAATATCTATCGCAATTCTAACGGAAGAAAATCCTATAGATGCAATTGAGATAGGAAAAAAGTTAAAAGCTGTTGCCATCAATCCGTGGTGGAAAACGTTAACAGAAGAAAATAGTCAACGAATTCACGACGAAGGTTTTCTTATTTACACTTATACGGTTAACGAACCAACAGACATTAAATTTGTTACAGAATTGGGTGTGGATGGAATTTTTTGTAATTTCCCCGAAAGATTACACTAATGTATGATGTCCTGATTATAGGTGGTGGTGCAGCCGGTTTTTTTACCGCTATCAACCTCGCCGAAAAAAATCCTAACTATAAAATTGCGATTCTTGAACGTGGAAAGGAAGTGCTCACGAAAGTGCGTGTTTCCGGTGGCGGACGTTGCAATGTAACTCACGCTTGTTTTGTTCCAAACGATTTAGTGAAATTTTATCCGCGTGGCGAAAAAGAATTGCGAGGTCCGTTTCATCAATTTTGTTCCGGCGATACGATTGAATGGTTTGAAAAACATGGTGTAGAATTAAAAATTGAAGAAGATGGACGGATGTTTCCGGTTTCAGATTCTTCGCAAACCATTATTGATTGTTTTTTAAATGCAACCCAAAAACATAAAATTGAAATCTTAACCGGTCAAAGTGTGCAGTCTATTTTTCGTTCGGAAGATAATTGGAAAGTAGAAACCAATCAGCAAACTTTTCGTTGTGAAAATTTAGTGATGACCACCGGAAGCAATCCAAAAATTTGGGAAATGCTTGAAAGATTAGGTCATTCCATTGTTCCGCCGGTTCCTTCCCTATTTACATTTAACATTAAAGACAAACGAATTAAGGATTTAATGGGTTTATCGGCTTTTGCTTCTGTAAAGGTGCAAAACTCAAAACTTTCGGCTTCGGGACCGCTTTTGATCACACATTGGGGAATGAGTGGTCCGGGAATTTTGCGACTTTCCGCTTGGGGAGCAAGAGAATTATTTGATAAAAATTACCAATTTATATTAGAAGTCAATTGGCTCAATGATGCCACTTTAGAAGAAACTGAAAACCAGTTGAAAGATTTAAAATTAGAACATGCCAAAAAAATCGTAGTCAAAAAATCCCCTTTTGATTTCCCGAATCGTTTATGGGAAAGTTTGGTTTTGGCTTCAGAAATTTCGTTGGAAACCAAGTGGGCCGATTTGTCTAAAAAACAACTTCAAAATTTAACCTTGCAATTGACGAATGGAAAATTTCAAGTAAACGGAAAAAGTACTTTTAAAGAAGAATTTGTTACCGCAGGTGGAATCGATTTAAAGGAAATTAATTTTAAAACGATGGAAAGTAAATTACTTCCAAAAGTATATTTTGCCGGAGAAATTGTAAATATTGATGCCATTACTGGCGGGTTCAATTTTCAAAATGCGTGGACGAGTGGGTTTATTGTGAGTGAAAGTATCACTAAACTCTAATTCAAAACCAAAGAATTCACATTCAAATAATTACAATTATCTAAAAATCAATTATATTTGATTAACCAAAACCAATACGATGAAAAAAACTTTACTTTTCGTTTTTCTTCTTTTAGTATCGAACTCTTTTTTTGCACAAATTACAACTCCTCCCGATTTAACTGCATGTGGTCTGGGCGGAGCAGCAGCATTTGATTTAACAATTAATCAACCAATCATTTTAAGTACTGTTTCAAATCCAATTGACTATACAGTTACTTATCATGAAACGCAATCAGATGCAGATAATAATACCACTGCAATTACAAATCCCACTTCTTACATAAACATAAATAATCCACAAATAATTTATGTTCGAGTTGAAAATAGTCAAACAAGTGAAGTTGAATTTACCTATTTTGAATTACAGTTAAATCAAATACCAAATCCTTCTTCAGCGGAACTTTTTTGGTGTGACCCAAATGAATTGCCAATTTATAATTTAGAGGAGGCTATTCCTCAAATTACTAATGGAGCATCGTCATTAACAGTAAGTTTTTATGAAACATTAATAGAAGCAGAACTAAATTCAAATCCTATTCCAAACAACACGTATGTTCCTTTACAATTTCCTGTTGAAATCCTTTTTGTAAGGGCAGAAGATTCTCTTACTGGCTGTTTTGCAACTACGACACTTACTTTAAACACACATAATTGCAATTTAGATTGTCAATCTGCCGTAAACTTAACTGCAAACAACATAACGGATACTTCAACAACAATAACTTGGTCTAGTCTACCAGAAAGTGCTAATGTACCGGCTTATTGGAGTCTTATCTTAGTTCCATATGGAGAACCTTTTAATGGAGCAAACAATCTAATAACACAAACCCCTAATTTTACTTTTACAAGTTTAATTCCCAACACCTGTTATTCAGTTTATGTTTCATCACATTGTTTTATTAATGGCACGGTTGCAATTTCAATGACCGATCCTTTACATTTTTGTACTATAGATTGCACCAACAACGGTCAATGTCCGGAACAATTAAATTTAATTGCTTTTGTTGACGAAAACAATAATGGTACAAAAGAGGAAGAGGAAATACTATTTAATAGCGGTTCATTTGTTTATGAAATAAATAATTCAGGCGAAACTATTTATGGAAATTCAGGAAATGGTAATTTTACAATTTTTGAATCCAACCCGGATAATAGTTACGACTTTAGTTTTGAAGTGAATGATGCTTTAGCTGCTTATTTTTCATCCACCGCAACTTATTCAAACATTACTGCTCCTGAAGGAAGTGGTTTATCAACCTATTATTTCCCTATTACATCCATTCAACCGTATGCCGATGTAAGTGTTACACTATTTGCAAATTCGCAACCAAGACCTGGATTTACTTATACAAATACTATTGCTATCAAAAACAATAGTTATACAACTGTTCCTTTTGGAAATATAAGTTTTACAAAAGATAATGATGTTACTATTATATCTGTGTCAGAAATTAGTATAGTATCAACTGCTTCTGGTTTTGATTATAGCTATTCAGACTTGGCTCCGTTTGAAACTCGTTATCTAACTGTTACGATGCAAGTGCCAACAATGCCAACTGTAAACTTAGGTGATGTTTTAACCAATTCCGTTTCTATAGAAGCGATTGAAAATGAGGTTAATTTAACAAACAACACGTTCTCCTTATCACAAGTTGTAGTTGGTTCGTATGATCCAAATGATAAAAACGAATCGCATGGTGGAAAAATTGTGTTTGCGGATTTTACGGCAGACGATTATCTTTATTACACCATTCGTTTTGAAAATACCGGAACAGCTGCAGCAGAATTTATCAGAATTGAAGACACATTGCAAAACAGTTTAGATGAAACAACTTTTGAAATGCTAAATGCCAGTCATCAGTATAATGTAAGAAGAACTGATAATCAATTGGTTTGGAATTTCTTAGATATTGATTTACCGCCAACCATCGAAGATGCAGAATTAAGTCAAGGTTTTATTCACTTTAAAATTAAACCAAAACCGGGATTTGCGATTGGAGATATGATTGAAAATACAGCCGAAATTTATTTTGATTACAATCCACCCATTATAACTAACACGATAGAATCTGAATTTGTTGAGAATTTATCGGTTGCGGATTTTTCTGTTTCAAGAGTGGTTCTGTATCCAAATCCGACAAAGAACAATTTTCAGATTCAGTTGAGCGGAAGTGATTTTATTGAACAAATTTCTGTTTTTGATGTGCTAGGAAAACGTATTTATAAACAAAATATGATTGAAAGTAATTCTGCATCAGTTGATACTTCTACTTTTAATGAAGGAATTTATTTGGTGGAAATTACAACAACATCCAATCAACGAATTCTCAAAAAAATAGTGAAACAATAAAATTGAAAAAGGGTGAAAGAAATTTTGCCCTTTTTTCATGAATGATTTTCTGTTAGTAAAAATTTCCTTTGAAGCACTTCACCCCTGCCCGGGATTGAAACGGAAAGCCCACAGCACCGAAACTTTAAAATGCTTAAAGTGGCAAAGCGACCAACGGGAGCTCTTGCCGGTTTGTAGCATTTTTAGTTTTGGGGCGAGGACTTGCAGTGAAAAGCCCGATAAGGCACAAAAAATTAAAATAATTCGTTACGGTATTCCCAAACTTTAAGGAGGAAGAGACCAAAAAACACAACAGAAACTACAAACTTCATAAACGTGGAAGCCAAAAACCCGATGAAAGAACCGGTTGCGGCTTTGAATGCTTTTTGAGAATCTTTGGAATCATTAATCATTTCGCCGACAAAAGCTCCTATGAATGGACCGATGATGAATCCGAATGGAATGGGTGCAAAAATGCCAACAATCAAGCCAATATTTGTTCCCCAAATTCCGTATTTGCTTCCACCAAATCGTTTGGTTCCTTTGGCGGGAATGACGTAATCGAGAATCCCGACTACGAGTGCAACAAATAAAGTTACGCCCAAAACGGTATAACTCATTGGCACGGCTTTGGTGAGATACAACAACAAAAGTCCGACCCAACTGATGGGTGGTCCGGGCAAAACGGGTAAAATACTGCCGAGAATGCCGATTATCATTAAAATGAATGCGATGAGTAAAAGTGCGTAATCCATTTTTTTTGTTACAATTTATTTGCTATTTTTAATTTTTTTAAAACCCAAATGTAATTAAAATTTTATGTAACAGCCACATTCAAAACTTTTATGAAAATTTTCAAAAATACCATCTCTATACATTTCATCTTTCTGTTTTTTGTTTTGATTTTATCAAATTTTCAATCTTTTGCTCAACATTTAAAAGTTGGCGACAGCTTATTTTCGATGGGTTTTTATAACAAAGCCATTGAAAACTATTCGCTTTCCAAAGAAAATATAAAGGAATTTAAAATTGCCAAAGTGCATGAAGCTAATGGTGATTTTATAAACACTTTAAAACATTTAGAAAATTATAGAGCTGCTGATAGTTTAAATTCATCGGCTAATTTTATGTATGGAAAGACTTTGTTACATCTTAAAGAAACAAAAAAAGCGATAGCAACTTTTGAAAAACTAACCAAGGAAAACGAAAATCCAACCTATAATTACTATCTAGGATTGGCCTTTGAACAAGATGTAAAAATTATTCAAGCACTAAAAACTTTTCAAAAAGTAATTGAATTGGATAATTTTCATTTAAAAAGCAATTACAAAGTAGCCTTGTTTGAAATGCGAGCAGAACGATGGGAAAAAGCAACGCTAATTATTGACAAAATACTAAAACAACAACCGGAAAATACTGATTTTCTGTCATTAAAAGCACAATGTCTTTATGGAAAATCTGATTTTAAGAATGCTAAAAAAGCATTTGAGTATTTGATTGAATTAAATTTTAAAGAACAATTTGTTTATGAAAAAATCGCTCTTTGTTTACTAAAATTAAAAGAACATCAAAAATCAATTGAAGCCTTTGAAGCATTGATGATTCAATTTGAACAGCTTGATAATCCTGATTTTCACTACAATATCGGCTTAAATTATGGCTATTTAAAAAACTTAAAAAAGGCCGAAAAACATTTGCTACTATCAAAAGAATTGAAAAAGGCGACATTTGAAAACGAATATTTTTCGATTGCTCTTTTTAATCAAGAAAATGGAAATTTGACTAAAGCATTAACGTTTTACAAAAAAACAATTCAGGAACAACCGGAGTATTTGGAAGCTCATTATCAAATTGCGATTATTACCGATGAAACTTCAAAAGATTTAGCTGTGAAACTTAAAACATTTGAAAATTTAAAAACTAAATTTCCGGATATGAACAGTGAAAAACTTTCTTATGTAGATCATAGAATTAAGGCAATTAAAAAAGAAATTCATTTGAAAGGTTAATTTTTAAAAATAATTGTAATTTTGAACAAATTGACTTGAATTATTTGACTTGAAATACTTTTGTTTTTTACTCCTCATTGCAATTTTGGTTTCGTGCCAATACTTCGAAAAGCGTGTGCCTTCGGAGGATGAATTATTACAAAAAAGATTGAAGGAAATCAATTGGAACGAAGTTACCGTTTATCCGTTGGTAGCGGAATGCGATAGTATTTTGGATAAAGAATTACAAAAAGAGTGCTTCTTTAAATACTTGACAGAAATCATTCACCAGAAAATTGCTCCGGATTCATTGCTAACCAACACAAAAATATTAGATACTATTGAGGTAAGAGTGACTGTTTTTCCGGATTCTAAAATCACGTTTGAACCGCTTTTTCCAACTGATAGTTTAGCTTACGATAAGCAAAAAACTGATAGTATTATCAAAGCAAGATTAACCGATTTTCCTAAAATTGAACCCGCTCAAAAAGAGGGAATTCCGGTGAAAACGCAATTTATTTTGCCTGTGATTTTGAAAGCAGATTAAGATTTGAAGCTTCTGCCTTTCCATTCATATTTTCCAAACAACGAATAAAAGGCTACGGCCGAACTGAAAAACGGATAAACTAAAGCCGTCAATAAACTATTTTTCATTTTTATTTTATAAAATTGAGCGGTTTGATTGGCTAATAGTAAATCGGAAATAACTTTTAAGAGCAATAAAACTATCATTTCAAAAACTCCGAAGAAAAGTAGAATTAAAGAAGTGATAAAAGCTAAATTGGCTAACAAAACAGTCAAAGCAACAAATTTACCAAAACCGGAAGAATATGCTTTTGATTTTCCAGCCCAACGAACACGCTGCTGAAAAAGTTCTGACCAGTTTTCTGCCTGATTAGTTATGATTTGAAAGTCTTGTTTTAGTAAAAATCCAACTTCATCCGGAAAATTTTTAACCGCTTTTTGCAATAAAAACACATCGTCTCCGCTAGCAATTTTTTCATTTCCATCAAAACCGTTTAGTTGTTGAAAGAAATTTTTGGAATAGGCAAAATTGGCTCCGTTGCACATAAAAGCGAAATTAAAATCAAAACTTCCTATTGTAACTGCTTGCAAACTAATCATTTCAATTTGTTGAAAATCATTCAGAAAATTAGATTTATTTTTAAAAAAAACCGGTCCGCTAACCATTTGTTTTTTGGTGTTTTGGATGTAATTATTTAAGTCCAAAAGCCAATTTTCAGGAACTAAACAATCGGCATCGGTTGTAATAATCCAGTCAAATTTTGAATGAAGAATCGCGGTTTGAATCGCATCTTTTTTTGGTGAATTCGATTTTCTAACATTTTCAACGGTCAAAACCCGAAACCCGACCCGAGGCGAAGCCGAACAGAGCGAAGCTAAACTCGCAACCCGAAAACCATCCATCGACTCATCATCAACCAAAATCACTTCAAAATTCTCAATAGGATAATTTAATTTTTCAATGGATTTTAAAAGAATCGGAAGATTTTCAGCTTCATTTCGAAATGGAACAACGATGGAGAAAGATAGTTTTTCAACAGATGAATTTTCATTTGATTTTGGTGTTTTTTTAAATCCCATCCAAAGGAAAATCATCAAAAAAACATAAACCGAAATCACTAAAATTAGTAGGTAAATCATAGTTCTAATTTTGGTTTGAATTTCATTACAAAAAGGCTTCCAATCAAAACCGGAATAACCAAGTTCAACAGCCACATTAATGTTGTTATGGAAACGATTGTCCATTGATTGACACCTAATTTTCCGAATAAAACGACAGCAGCACTTCCTTTTATCGCTACATCCATCAAATGAATACTCGGAACAATGGAGGCTAAAAAATACATTGAAAAAATGGTTGCCAAAGCTAAAGAATACGTAATTTCAACACCAAAAATCAACAATAAAAAATAAAATTGATGGGAGAAAATCAGAAATCGAATAACAGACAATTGCTGTGTAGTTATCAATAAATTTCTTGGAAATGTTCTAATTTTCTGAGTTAATTTTTCAACTGAAAATCCATAAATGGAAATCTTTTTTCTAAACATGAAAAAAATCGAAAAAATCGAAAAAAATAAAAATATAACCAAGCCGATTTTATAACTAAAATAATCATAAAACAAACCTGTTATAAACAATCCCAACACACCAAAAAATGTAGTTGTAGCCATTTGAGAACTGTTTCCGATAAAATTCAAAAGAATGATTTTTTTTGTTTCTGATTTTGGAAAATACAGCATTTTGGCTCCGTATTCTCCTACTCGATTGGGTGTAAATACAGAAGCAGTTAATGATCCTAACGATTGAAAAGCGGCTTCTTTCAACGAAATTTTATAAAAAGAATTAACTAAGTTTTGCCATTTCAAAATTTCAAAAAACCAATTTAAAACGCTTAAAAAGACAATTCCGACTAAACTAAAAAATGTAAATTTAGTCGAGACAAGTTGCCAATCGTCTAGGTTTTTTTTGCTCAATTCGGCATACAAATAATAAAAAGCAAAGCCCACTATCAAAAGTTTGACGAGAACCAGCAGGAATTGTTTAGCTTTGTAAGGAATTGAATTCATCAACACAAAGAAACAAACTTTAACCTGAAACATTAAATTTTAAACAAAAAAGATTGGCAAACGAACGCATCATCTTAGGCATCGACCCCGGAACGACCATTATGGGATTTGGTTTAATAAAAGTCGTGAACAAAAAAATGGAATTCATTCAGTTGAACGAATTAATTTTGAGTAAATACGACGACCATTACACCAAGTTAAAAGTGATTTTTGAACGCACCATCGAATTGATTGAAACACATCATCCGGATGAAATTGCGATTGAAGCTCCTTTTTTCGGTAAAAATGTTCAATCCATGCTCAAACTCGGGCGAGCACAAGGTGTGGCAATGGCAGCGGGATTATCGCGACAAATTCCGATTACCGAATATGAACCTAAGAAGATAAAAATGGCAATCACCGGAAACGGAAACGCCAGTAAAGAACAGGTCGCCAAAATGTTGCAACAATTGTTAGGGTTGAAAGAATTACCAAAAAACTTAGATTCTACAGATGGTTTAGCAGCGGCAGTTTGTCATTTTTTTAATAGTGGGAAAATTGTTGGTACTACTAGCTATTCTGGATGGGATGCGTTTGTGAAACAGAATGATGCTCGAATAAAAAAGTAAATAAATTATGTCAGAAAACAAACATTTTTTAGGGAATAATCCAATAAGTAATTTTGATGAAGATTTATTTAACTTTAAACACTATGCTGATAAAGTTAAAAGAATCATTCAATTAAATTCCAGTAACAATGAACCATTGACAATTGGGATTTATGGAAAATGGGGTGAAGGAAAAACTTCTTTTTTAAATTTAGTAAAGTATAATATTGAGCATTTTGAAAAAAATGAGAAAGGAAAAGAATATTTAGTATTTGAATTTAATCCGTGGAGATACTCCGATGAAGATGAAATGTTGTTTGATTTTTTTGATGGTATTTCCAAAAGATTTTTCATTGAGCAAAAAACTAAAATCCAAAAAGTAGGAAAACAAATTATTAGATATAGCAGATATTTAAAAGCTATCAAAATATCAACAACAATAGGAATTCCCAAGACTTTAGGAACTTCCGTTTCATTTGAACCAAGTAAAATTTTTGAAGCTCTTGGAGAAGATTTAGCAGGTGAACAAATTACACTTGAAAAATTAAAAGACAAAGTTAACGAGGCAATAAATGATGCAAATTTTAAAGTAATTGTTTTTGTTGATGATTTAGATCGATTAGATAAAAATGAAATTTACACAATACTTAAATTAATAAAACTAACTGCAAATTTTGACAATTTCATTTTTATAACAACCTTAGATTCTGAACATGTTGCTAAAGCCATAAAGGAAAGGTATGGTGATAATCTTGAAGACGGAAAATTATTTCTAGAAAAAATAATAAATATTCCTATTCATTTACCAAAAATTGAAGAAGAAGATTTACAATATTTTTTTGAAAAAAAATTTAATCAAATAACTAAATATTTAGACTTCAAAGAAATTGAAAAAAAACAAAATGAAATTAAAGAAATAATTCAAGGATTTTCAGCATCAAAATTTAATTCTCCAAGAGAAATTATTAGAGTGTTAAATGGATTTTTTATTGCAGCGTTTGGTTTCGAAGATGAAGTAAATCTGACAGATTTGTTTTGGATTGAATGGATTAAAGTAAAAAATGAAGATTTATATACTAGAATCAAAAAATACAACTCGTTTGGAACAATGGCTATATTTAATGGACAAAATGTTATCATAAATTTTAATGATGAAATTAATTATGGGGTTGCGAAGAATCATAGTTTAATTAATGAAGAAGAAATAAATGGTTCCAGAAAGGAATTTATAGATAAATATCCTGATTTTAAAGAAACATTAGATCTGTTGTTCCCAAATAAAAAAGCAACAGAAGTAGATATTTCTATATATGACGAAAATTTAAATATAAATTCTGTCACTCACTTTAATAAATACTTTTCATTTCATACAGAAAGGAAAATTAAGAATACAACTATTCTAAAAATAAAAAAATTTATTGCCGAAAATGATGAGTTCAAACTTTATGAAGAGATAAAAGAATTAATAAAAAATTCAGGCTTTAACTCATTCTACACTATTCAAAATTTAATTAGATTTTATGGAAACATAAATTCTAATTTAGAATGCAGAGATTTTTTTTACGAATTCATAATTAAAAACATTTCAATTATTCCTAATTCTAATGAGGATATGTTTGGGATTGATAGTAGAATTCGTCTGATTGAATTAATTGCCATAATATTAAATGCTGATGAAAAAAATGACAATGAAAAAACAGCAATTAATATCGCTCAATACCTAGATGTTGAAGAACTTTGCTATTTTACAAGAAAATTTAAAGATGAAAAAACAAAATTTAAAGGTAAATTAGAGAAATTTATTTCTGATAAGGCAAGTAGAAAATTTAACAATGAAAACCCAATTTACATTATTCCAAATAATCCTGTAAAAATGATTATGCATTATTGGAAGAATAATGATGAAAAAGGCTTCAATAAACATATAAAGGAGTCTTTAACTGACATAGAAAGAGTGAAAAAATTGATTAGAAACTTTCCTGGCTTCTGGAATAATAGTTTTTATGGAGGTTTACAAAAAAAGAATTATGAATACATGAAAACTCTAATAGATGTAGTTTTCGTGTTTTCTAAAATTAAAGAATTAGATGATTCATTAATTAGAAAAATTGATATTAATAATTATGATTATATTGATGATGTGTCAGAATATAATGAGGAAGAAAACCTTGAACAATTTATTTATTGGTTCAAAAAAGAATTAAATGATGAAGCCTTTGGGAGTAATAGAAAATAAATGTCAGGAATTTACATCCACATACCTTTCTGCAAACAAGCTTGCCATTATTGTGACTTTCACTTTTCAACTTCAATGAAGAAAAAAGACGAGATGGTTTGGGCTTTAGCAAAAGAAATTCAGTTGCGAAAAGAAGAATTCAAAAATGAAATAGTAGAAACTATTTATTTTGGTGGAGGAACACCATCAGTTTTAGCAATTGAAGATTTGCGATTGTTGATTGATGAAGTTTTTAAAAATTACAACGTCATTGAAAACCCAGAGATTACTGTAGAAGCAAATCCCGACGACTTATCCTCCGATTTGTCATTCCGAGGAACGAGGAATCTCTTTGAGGAACTCAAAGTAATCGGAGTAAACCGTCTCTCCATCGGCATTCAATCTTTTTTTGAAGATGATTTGAAGATGATGAATCGTGCTCATAATGCGGATGAAGCAAAAAATTGTTTGAAAGAAGCAACTCAACATTTCGACAACATTTCCCTCGATTTGATTTACGGAATTCCAGGTATGAGCAATGAAAAATGGATTCAGAATATTGAAACCGCTTTGTCTTTTGGCATTCCGCATATTTCGAGTTATGCGTTGACGGTGGAACCAAAAACAGCTTTGCATTCGTTTATTCAAAAAGGAATTATTCCTCCTCCGGAAGAGGAAGTTGCCCAAGAACATTTTGAAATTTTAGTTGAAAAACTAGAAGAAGCAGGTTTTATTCATTACGAGTTATCCAATTTTGGAAAGGAAAACTATTTCTCTAAAAACAATTCGAGTTATTGGTTGGGTAAAAAATACATTGGAATTGGTCCGTCTGCTCATAGTTATGATGGAGAAAAGCGAGGTTGGAATGTGTCTAATAATACGATATATATCAAATCAATTCAGGAAGGAAAATTGCCGATTGAAACCGAAATTTTATCCAAAACCGATCGGTATAACGAATATGTGATGACGGGATTGCGAACGATTTGGGGGATTTCGTTAGATAGAATTCAAACCGAATTTGGACAAACTTATTTGGATTACCTCAACCAACAAGCCGCCAAATACATCGAAGATCATTTGCTTTTTTTGGATGAAAACATTTTGCGAACCACACGAAAAGGAAAGTTTTTGAGTGATGGGATTGCATCAGACTTATTTTTATTAAATTTGGAGTAATTAACCGCAAAGATCGCAAAGGTTTACGCAAAGGACGCAGAGTTAAGGAATAAATAAACGCCAAAAAATTAGTATGACAGAAAATGAATTATCAAAAATTGTGGTTAATTGTGCTTTTAAAGTACATAGCAGTCTTGGTCCAGGCTTATTGGAAAGTGCTTATGAAGAATGTCTATTTTATGAACTAAACAAAACTGGGCTAAAAATTGAGAAACAAAAAGCTTTACCACTTATTTATGAAGAAGTGAAATTAGAGATTGGATATAGAATCGATTTAATAATTGAAAATAAATTAATTTTAGAAATAAAGTCTGTGGAATCTTTAAATGATGTCCATTTTGCACAATTATTAACCTATTTAAAATTGACAAACTGTAAATTGGGATTACTATTAAATTTCAATGTCGCTTTAATTAAAAATGGTATTAAACGTATTGCTAACAACTTATAATCTCTTCGCGAACTCTGCGTAAACCTCTGCGACCTTTGCGGTTAAACAAAAATATGAAAGCAATAATCACCCACCAAAATAAAACCTTCCAAGTAGATTTATCAAAATCCATTGATATATCACTTTCATTGTCCAATACTGAAAACAATCCGATTGCTTGGTATATTGAAAAACCGCAAATTGAACCCGTTCGTTTTGGTTCGTGGGTAGGAAGTGTAAAAGGTGGAGCCACCACTAATTTCAACAACATCTTTTTTAATCCGCACGGACACGGAACACACACCGAATGTTTGGGACATATTACGAAGGAATTTTTCAGCATCAATCAAGCACTGAAAACATTTTTTTTCACAGCTCAACTGATTTCGATTAAACCAGAAAAACAAGGAGAAGATTTTGTGATTACGAAAAATCAAGTGGAAAAAGCATTAGGTAATGCAATTCCGGAAGCAATTATCATCCGCACATTACCCAATTTAAACGAAAAAAAATCTAAAAATTATTCACACACTAATCCGCCTTATTTACACGAAGATGCAGCCATTTTTATTCGTGAAAAAGGAATTCAACATTTGCTTATCGATTTACCAAGTGTTGACAAAGAAAAAGACGAAGGCAAATTACTAGCTCATAAAGCCTTTTGGAATGTGAAAGATGTGAATAATTTAAATGATGATGCACGAAAAAATGCAACGATAACGGAATTGATTTTTGTGGATGATGAAGTGAAAGATGGTTCATATTTATTGAATTTACAGATTGCTTCGTTTGAAAATGATGCGAGTCCGAGTAAACCGGTTTTATTTAGTTTGGAGTAAATCAATTGTTTTAATGGATTGCAAATCAGACATATAAACATTAACTCTTCATTTTTGATATTTTTTTATTAAATTTGTTATAGTAAATTCACCCCCTAATGAAAAGTATCACGATTTATCCTAAAAATGAAAAGCAAAAAAACCTTCTTCAATCTTTGCTTGAAGAAATGAAGGTGAGATACATCATTGACAAAACTGAAAAAAATGCTTCTATGACTCAAGAAGAATTTTTTGCCAAAATAGATTCTTCTATTCAACAAGCTGAAAAAGGCGAAACCAAGAAAATTTCAATAGAAGAACAAAAAGCACTTTTGGGACTATGAGTTATGCTATTGAACTCACCAATCAGGCTCTTGAAGATATTGAAAAACATAAAAAGTCTGGTGATAAAAAAATTTTACTCAAAATTGACAAGCTTTTAAATGAATTAAGAAAACACCCAACTACTGGAACTGGTAAACCTGAAAAATTAAAACACTACAACATAGCTACTTGGTCAAGAAGAATTACAGATAAACATCGATTAATTTACAGGATTGAAGATGAGAAAATTACTGTTTTAGTTCTTTCCTTTTGGGGACATTATGAGGATAAATAATACAGTAAACTTATAATTCAAATTCATTTTAAAAGTTTAATATGAACATCGAACAACTTTACGATTTCTGCCTCACCAAAAAAGGCGTAACCGAACACTTCCCTTTTGATGAAGATACTTTAGTTTTTAAAGTCGGCGGAAAAATGTTCTGTCTCACTTCTTTAAAAGATTGGGAAAGTGGAACTCCTTCGTTAAACCTAAAATGCGACCCTGAAAGAGCTTTAGAACTTCGTGCGGAATATGATGCGATTAATCCGGGTTATCATATGAGCAAAATTCATTGGAATACAGTTGCATTTCACAGCGATGTTGATGACAAAATGATGCGGGAATTGATTAACCATTCGTATGAATTGGTTTTCAAAAGTTTGACGAAGAAAATTCAAAATGAAATTCTTGAATTAGAAAATTAGGTAGTATTTTTGTGCTAAATTAGTTCTTACCAACCAAAATATAAAAAAGCAATACAGCCATGATAGAAAATTTAAAGAAAATATTAAACGAAGATCAAGACCCAAAAGCTATCGAAAAAATTACGGCTAAGCTGCATAATCTCTTGATGACGAACGAAGAAATTGGTTACATCGCCGTTCAAAAAAAACCAGCTGTTACGATTCTTCCTGACAGTATTGTGGTTACCAACAAAAGAATTTTACTATGCAAACCAAAAAATTTGGGTTTATCAATGGAATTTATTGATTATGATTGGGATGATATTTCGGCTAGTTTTGTGAAAGAAGGAATTTTGGGTGCTGAGTTCACTTTTACAACCAAATCAGATTTAACGCATACCGTTGATTATTTGCCTAAAACACAAGCCCGAAAACTATATACTTTTGCAAAAGAACAATTGGATTTATTGAAAAATAATTCAATACATTCTTTTATTCCGAAAGATGAAATTTTGAATGAAGAAATTTTAAATGAAGAAATTCCGCTTCAACCCACCATTGAAATTGAAGAAATTGAAACGGAAGAAGTAACTAACTTTGCAGAGATTGTTCCGGTTTCCAATTACACCACTTATGAACAACCTAAAACAGAAGCTCCTTCTTCAAGTTCAACTCCAGAGAGAAAATTGAGTGAACTGTCTCAAGATGAATTATTTGAAAAATTACAGAACTACAAAAAACTGCTCGATAACGGATTAATTTTACAAGGCGAATACGATAATTTTAAAAAAGAAATTTTGAGCTATATGTAATATAACCCTTCCAGCGTTTAAAACTCTGGAAGGATTTATTTTAAAACTATAGTGATTTCTTCTGCTTTTCCACAAAACCATCCGCCTGCAATTCTAACAATTCGATAGCTCGTTTTTTCTTGTAATCGTATAAACCTTTGTCTTCTCGAATATCAGCATAGACTTTATCGTAGATGGAAGCATCGGTTTGTTTTTGCAAATCACTTTGGTATTTGTTTTGCGATAAAACGTTTTTCACCGCCAATTCGCCTTCTTCTTGTTTAAAATCATATTCGCCTTTTGGTGATAACAATTTGGCAATAATCGGAGATGTTTCAATGGCTAAGAAAAGTAGCATAATAAAAAATGACGGCAACCACGGTAAGTCTCCCAACGCATTGATGCGAGCCATTAAGCCATCAAAACCATCAATGATAGGTTGCGTTTCGGCTACTTTTTTATCTAAATCGGTTTGAAGCGTTTTACCTTTTGCTTCCAATTCAGTAATTTTTGTTTGATTAGTAGCTTTTAAAGCGGCTAATTCCTGTAAAGCAGCATCGTGTTTTTCACGTTTTTCTTTGTAAACCGGACCTTTACCGAGTTTTTTTGTGCCGGCGGTTCCTTCTGCTTCGGTGATGAAAACGGAATATAAATCGTTAACTTCTTTTTCTTTTTTAAGAATGTCCGATTTTAAACTGTCTATTTGAGCTTTGTTTTGATCAACGTCGGACTGAAAATAATTGGCGACTTGCTTTTTATTATTCATTGCCATTTCGTTTTTTTCTTTCAACAAAACGGTATTAATTTCTTTTTCAAAAATTTTGATTTCCAATGGTTTTGAAATGACAATGGCGATGATAACCGCCAACACAATTCGGGGTGAAGCCTGTATAAATTCGTCCAGAAAACTGTCTCTTTTTTTGATGGTAGAAACAATGAATCGGTCGAGGTTAAAAATGAGTAAACCCCAAACAAAACCAAAAAATACAGCGGTGTAAACGTTATCAAAAACGGTGTAAAGTGCATAACTGCCGGCAATAAAAGCCATGACCGCCGTAAAGAAAACCGTGGCACCAATTCCGGCATATTTGTTTTGTTCGCCATCGGAACAACTTTCGATGATTTGCTTGTCGGAACCCGAACAAAGCAGGAAGAATTTTTTGAGCATGATGATTGATGATTTATTTACTGAAACGGGTTCAGTAAAATTGATTGATGATTGATTAGTACAAATTTAACGCCAAATGTTTCAAATTGTTATAATTTGTTGAAAAATTGGTGGTTAGATAGAGCCACTCATTCGCTGATTATTTTTTCAATTCTTTTTCGGACTGAATTTAATTGGAAAAAGAAATCCGCTTACTCAAAAGAATAAACAGATTTCTTTGGATAACCTTTGTCAAAGTTTAAAACTTTGACAAAGGTTTAGCAGTATTACTTACTCGACTCTTGCAAATAAATTGTTTGATTAGGAGCATAATCCTTTTTATTCAAAAATCCTTTCACAAAACCTTTTTCTGTGTATAAATGCACTTGCTTTTCTTGCGGAAATCGGTTGCTTCGTGCATTTTTATGAACAAAACTTTCGGTTAAAAAAACAAAATCATTTGAACTAAGTGAATTTAGTTTTTCATTTTCGATGACAACTCCATCAATCCAAACCGCATAATTTGTCTTGTTTTTAAATTTATCGAACTGAATTTCAGAAACTTTCATTCTTCGTGCTTCTGGAGGTGGTGGTGGAATTCTCTTTTTCTGTTCTTCATCCAAATCAGCATACTTCACTTCCCGTTGGTTTCCTTTTTTATCTTTAAAAACTACGATGGTGTTGTCGTAATAACTACTTGATTGAGCAGTGCTTTTAATTGATTTTGTAGAATTTGACTTTACTTTTTCTTGTGCGTTTACTTTTAAACTTAAGAATAAAAACAAGCTCGCCATTATAGCTAAAGAAGCTGTTTTTTTGATAAAATTCATTCTTTTTGATGTGCTTTTTGTCATCATAATTAATCGTTTTTTGGTTACTAAATAGTTTAAATTACTGGCCAAGTAAATCGGTTTGTTTCCATTTGTGTTGAGCAAAAGAGCTTGGTAAAACGGAACATTGTTATATTTTTTTACAATATTTTCATCGGCTAAAAATTCATGGTTTAATTGAATTGCTTTTTTGTAAGCATAAAAAAGTGGATTAAACCAAAGAATTGTTTTTAATATTTCGATGAAAAGTATGTCTACACTATGTTTTTGATGAATGTGAACGAGTTCGTGCGAAAACAGTTCTTCTTGAATCTGATTGTTTTGAAAATCTTGTTTGTTGACAAAAATAAAATTGAGAAAAGTGTGCGGAATAGTTTCTTCTTCCACCAAAATAACTTTTGTGTTTTTGAAATAAATGAACGGATTTGCTTTTGCTTTTTTTAATAAATTCAGTACGTTTTTTGCAAACCGAATCAATAATGTTAGTGTAACTAAACCATAACAAACAAAAAACAAAACTGTCCAATTGAATAGAAAAAAGGAACTTTCCTTTTGTTTAATTACGATTGGTTCGGCAATGAATGTTTGAAAATTTTGTAGTGGAATTTCGTTTGCTGTTTGAATAGTAATAAATGGAATTACAAGCGAAAATACCAATGTTATCAGAAGATAAAACCGATTGAATAAATGTATCTTTTCGTTTTCTAAAAATAATTTATAGAAAATGAAAAACACACTTAAACTGAAAGATGATTTGATGATAAAATCGATCATTTTTTCTTTTTTTGAAGTTCTACGTCGATGATTTTTTTGAGTTCTTGTAATTCTTTTTCAGTTAGATTGGTTTCTTTTGTAAAAAAAGAGGCAAACTGAGAAGCCGAATCGTTGAAGAAATTTTTGATTAATCCGTTTACGTGTTTTGAAAAATAATCTGATTTTTTTACTAATGGATAATATTGTCGTGAATTACCAAATTCTTCATAGGCAACAAACTTTTTGTCTATCATTCTTTTTAATAAAGTAGCAATTGTAGTGGTGGCAGGTTTTGGTTCAGGATAAACTTCTAGCAATTCTTTCATAAATGCTTTTTCCAGTTTCCACAAATGTTCCATTAATTGTTCTTCTGTATTGGACAAATTCATCTCTACGTATTTAGAATTAACTCTACAAATGTAGAATATAAATTTTACTGTGCAAATTTTTTGGTAAATTATTTCAAATGGAATGGTTTGAGAGCACAGATTGCACCCGGGATGGTAGCGGAAAGCCCGGAACAAAAAAATGCCAATTTTCTCAAGCCAAAAAAGCGACCAAAGGAAGCTCTTTTTGGGTTGTAGAAAATGGCGTTTTTTTGTGAGGACTTGTAGCGAACAGCCCGAAATGGGGCCATAAAAAATCCGCTTACTCAAAGATGAATAAGCGGGTATTTTGGGATAACCTTTGTCAAAGTTTGGAACTTTGACAAAGGTTTAGAAGTAATTATTTCGATAACTCCACGAAATATTTGTAAAACAACGGAATGGTTTCGATTCCTTTTAAGTAATTGAAGATTCCGAAATGTTCGTTGGGAGAGTGAATCGCATCGCTGTCGAGACCGAATCCCATGAGGATGGTTTTGGATTTCAATTCTTTTTCGAACAGAGCGACAATTGGAATACTTCCGCCAGAACGCACCGGAATTGCAGGCACTCCGAAGGTTTCGGTGTAGGCTTTGTTGGCCGCTTGATAGCCGATGCTGTCGATTGGCGTTACGTAACCTTGACCGCCGTGATGTGGCGTCACTTTTACTTTTACCGATTTTGGAGCGATACTTTCGAAGTGATTTTTGAACAATTCGGTGATTTCTTGCCAATCTTGGTTTGGTACTAATCGCATAGAAATTTTGGCAAAAGCTTTGCTGGCAATAACTGTTTTTGCCCCTTCGCCGGTGTAGCCGCCCCAGATTCCGTTGACGTCTAAGGTTGGTCGGATGGAGTTGCGTTCGTTTGTGGTATATCCAGCTTCGCCATGAATATCATTAATATCTATTGATTTTTTATAGTCGTCGAGCGAGAACGGTGCTTTGGCCATTTCGGCTCTTTCCTCCAAGGATAATTCTTCTACTTTATCGTAAAAACCGGGAATGGTGATGTGATTATTTTCATCGTGAAGTGAAGCAATCATCTTGGTCAAAACATTAATTGGGTTGGCAACCGCACCGCCGTAAAGTCCGGAATGCAAGTCGCGGTTGGGTCCGGTCACTTCGACTTCTACATAACTCAATCCGCGTAATCCGGTGGTAATCGACGGTTGTTGATTGGAAATCATTCCGGTATCGGAAATCAAAATTACGTCGTTGGCTAATTTTTCTTGGTTGCGTTCTACGAACCAGCTAAGGCTTTTTGAACCGACTTCCTCCTCGCCTTCGATCATAAATTTGACGTTACAAGGCAAGCAATTGTTGGCAATCATATATTCAAACGCTTTCACGTGCATATACATTTGACCTTTGTCATCGCAAGAACCACGGGCGAAAATGGCACCTTCCGGATGAATCTCGGTGGTTTTGATAACCGGTTCAAATGGTGGTGAAGTCCATAAATCTAATGGATCTGGTGGTTGAACGTCGTAATGACCGTACACTAAAACCGTTGGTAAATTCTTGTCGATGATTTTTTCTCCGTAAACGATTGGGTATCCGGGTGTTTCACACAGTTCTACGAAATCGCAACCGGCTTTCTCGAGGCTGGTTTTTACGGCTTCGGCTGTATTGATAACATCTTGTGAATAAGCGGAATCGGCACTTACAGAAGGTATTTTGAGTAATTCGATGAGTTCGTCAATGAATCGTTCTTTGTTTTGTTGAACGTAGTTTTTTATGTTGTTCATAGTAAATTATATAATAAAATCAAAGATACAAATTGAAATTACAAATTCCAATTGGATAAATTTTTAGATTCTTCTTTTGACACGGATTGCACGAATTGTCACGGATTAAAAAATTTCACAAATCCTTTATAACTTAAAAAATAGAAATCTCATAATTTTACTTCATCATCTGCACCCCTCTCCTTTGGAGAGGAGCTGGGGTGAGGTTTATTTGACACGGATTGCACGAATTGTCACGGATTAAAAAATTTCACAAATCTTTATAATTTAAAAAATAGAAATCTTATGATTTTACTTCATCATCTGCACCCCTCTCCTTTGGAGATGGGTTGGAGTGAGGTTTATTTGACACGGATTACACGAATTGTCACGGATTTAAAAATTTCACAAATCCTTTATTACTTATAAAAAAATGAAAATCATAAAGTTTAAATAGTTAAGAATAATAATTTTCTTGATTTTTAAATTTCTGATTTGGTATTTAAAAAATATAACTATATTTGCACCCACTTATTGAAACAGCTACTGTTTTATTCGCCCGCGGGTATGGTGAAATTGGTAGACACGCCAGACTTAGGATCTGGTGCCGCAAGGTGTGAAGGTTCGAGTCCTTTTACCCGCACTTAAAATTCGCTTAAAGCTATTGAAAATCAATACTTTAAGCGTTTTTGTTTTTAGTCATTCCCCGAATGTTCCCCAAAACATATCTAAATTTTTATTTCTAATGATTAATTAACTATTTTTAATGAAATTAATTAATAAAAATTAGAAATGGAATTTTACGGCTCAATTGATAAATTTAAGTTTGAAAAACTTTCGACGGAAGAAAAATATAATTTTTTGATTGAAAAAAATATATTTGTAAAGACTAAAAACCCGATCCAGTATGAAGATCAATTTAGAATCTTTGGCTATGATTTACATGAAATTTCAAGAATTTTTGTTAATAATTACAAAACTTCTAAAGGGGTATTCTCTCTAAACGAAAAAATTATTGAAGTTTTAAAAAATAAAATTACTGAAGAATGTAATCAACATTATGAAAGAATAATTAACTATGAAGATTTAGCAATTCAAAAATTTTACCATTATCCGGAGCAAGAAGCAATCAGAATACGAGACGCATCAAAAAGCAATATTGTTCAAAAATTAAGCTTTCAATTATTCAGAGATTTAATGGATGTTGATCTCAGAGATTTTGGATTACATAAAAATATTATTGAAAAATATATTAAGTATGACCATTTATTTATCTACGATTATTTAATGGGACTAAACAATAAAAGTAAATATTGTAGTCCAACTTACTATACCTTTCTACATTCAAAACTTAATCTTAGCATATATTATACTATCTATCCAGATAGTGAAAGAGAGATTAGAATTACTTTACCCAAAAAAATTGGTCTACTGGCAAAATTAGGATTGTTTGAAAATCATGAATTTAAAAAATATTTAGAGACAGAGCAACATAAACTACTAACTTACATAGTGGGTTTACCATTAACGCCCGCTAATTTTGATTCAATTAGAAGAAATATGGCTATAATTTTAAAAGATACTACAGATAGTGGAACCAAGTACACAGCTTATAAGCATGTAGAAACTATTGTTACCCAAATTTTAAAAGTTCCAACAAAGAAAAAATAGTGGGCGGGAGTTATTTTGGGATTCCCCTCCCCTTTAATCGATTTTACCTTTGTGCCATTAATAACCAATAAATTATAAAATGGCAAATTATCTTGAAGTTAAAATCGAAATCCCGGAAGATTTCAAAAATGGAATAATTTCCGGTGTTGTTGATGAACTCACAAATCGTGGTTTTTTTCAACAAACTTCTGCAAAACCAGAACCGAAAGAAATGCTAACTCGTTTTGAAACTGCGGAGCGACTTAGCTGTTCTTTAGTGAAACTTTGGGACATCACTCGAAAAGGCGACTTAAAAAAGTACAAAATAGGAGGAAAAGTACTTTATAAGTATGATGAGGTAACAGAATTCATAAACTCTAACTTTTAGAAATTATGAGTACAGTACATTCTAAACAGCAACAAAGAATAGATAATGTTCTTTTTTATTTAGATAAAATTATCTCAAAATTAGAATCATTGCAACTTAATAACACTAGAAATAAAGAGATTAACTTGTTTGCTAATTCTACAATTTCTGATTTAAGCATTTTAAAGCGACTAATTGAAACTTCAAATTTGAAACTGGCAATAGAAATTGTAAGCAAGGTAAATGAACTCTATAAAAGTGATCCTTATTTAAGTGATGTTATATTGCACTTTACAAACGTAAAAAGAAATTACAGCGGATGTCCTGCATACCTAAAACTTCCTGTATGAAAGAGCTAAATAAATACATGCGAGTAGGTACCGAGTTCTACAAAAAAACAGAAACTCCTGACGGTAAAACGATTTTGCAAAAATGGAATCGGCAAACTCTTATTGACGATTTTGGCAAAGATTCCATTGCAAAAGTGAGTAAATATGAATCGTTTTGTATTGTTCCGTCGCACAATCAATTTGAACAGGTTGTCAATAATTGTTATAATCAATATCAACCCTTGAGTTATGAATTAAAAGAAGGTAATAATTACCATAACATTATTCATTTTCTCAATCACATTTTTGGGGAACAATTTGAATTAGGTTTAGATTACCTGACCTTACTTTGGCAGAAACCAACTCAAATCTTACCCATTCTCTGTTTGGTTAGTACGGAACGAAACACCGGAAAAACAACCTTTATTAATCTATTGAAATTGGTTTTTGAGTCTAATATGACGATCAACACAAATGACGATTTTAGAAGCAGATTTAACGCTGATTGGTCAGGTAAGCTAATTATTGGAGTTGACGAAGTGCTACTAGACAAAAAAGAGGATAGTGAACGAATCAAAAATTTATCGACTGCTCAATCCAATAAAATTGAACCAAAAGGTAGAGATAAATTTGAGCAAAGTTTTTTTGGTAAATTCATCTTATGTTCCAATAATGAGGATAGCTTTATAAAAATTGATAACGAGGAGATTAGGTATTGGATTAGAAAAATTAATCCACTAGAAAACAACGACGATATTAACTTATTGCAAAAAATGAATGCTGAAATCCCTCATTTTGCAAATTTTCTTAATACTAGAAATATTAGTACAATTCCAACTTCTCGAATGTGGTTTAGTCCTGACCAACTTTACACAGCAGCTCTCGGAAAATTAATCAACGGAAATCGTACTTACATAGAAAAAGAACTGGAGGAACTATTGATCGACGAATTTGCAAATTCGGGTCAAGACGAGTTATGCTATACCGCAAAAAATCTTGTAGATCTGCTTAAAAAAAACAATGTTTTTACGCAAAACAACTACATCGTCAAACTACTGAAAGAAAAATACAAATTAAAACCGATTAATAGCAGTTATAAATACTTTCGATCTGAAATTTTAAATCCGAATGAAAAAATTGGTCTTAATTTTACTCAGGAAAAAGGTCGATATTATACCTTTAAAAAAGAAAACTTCCAATCCACTGTTGAACTGTTGAATTCAATTGAAACTACCAATGAAAAATAGTAATCTACATTCAACAACACTTTGCATTATGTCAACATTTTGTTGAAAATTAAAAAAGTGTTGTTGAATCAAAATTACCCGACTGAAAAGACCTCTGCAAAATTTTCAACACTTCAACACAAAAACACTGATTCGCTTTTTTGTTTCTATTATTATTAAAAAAGAAACACTAAATTTTAATTTTCGTTTTAAAATTTTTTCTAGTACAACTTGATTACTACGGGTTATAAAAAGTTTTCAAGCGGAATATAGGCGAAAACATACCAAATACCGGTAATTTCCCGCTTTTTACAGCCGTTTTACGGCTTTTATACGGCTTTGCTACGGCTTTTGAACGGCTCTGCTACGGCTCCGCTACGGCTTTTGAACGGCTCCGCTACGGCTCTGATACGGCTCCGCTACGGCTCTGCTACGGCTTTTCGACGGCTCTTGAACGGCTTTTTTCGGCTTTGTATATTTTAAATAAAATAACTTTTCATCGAACTTTTGCCTTGCAAATTATATCATCCGACAACTGTTAATAACAGTTTCAAACTTTATTAAATTCATATCACAATTTCTTACTAAATTTATAAAATCTAATCAATTATGCTTTTCAATGTCATTATTCCAAACGACTGTTATTTCTAAATACTTAAAAACACAAGATAAAAACCTCTTGCAAGAAAAGTGGATTCAATTTCAGAATCATTTTCACAATGCGACTATTCAGGACAATATCAGAAACAGTAAAGAGGAACAATATCAAGGAGAATTTTTACTTGATTTATTTGTTGCAATCTTAGGTTACACCAAAAACCCTCAACCGAATTTTAATCTAACAACCGAATACAAAAACGTAAAAGACAGCAAAAAAGCCGATGGTGCAATTGTGATTAATGAAAAAGTGATTGCAGTAATCGAATTGAAAGGAACGGAAACTACCGATTTAGGTAAAATTGAAAGTCAAGCATTTGGTTATAAAAACAATCAACCGGATTGCAACTATATTATCACCTCCAACTTTGAGAAAATTCGATTTTATATTGATAATGCCATTGAGTACATTGAGTTTAATTTATTCAAACTTAAAAAGAGCGAGTTTGATGTTTTATACCTTATTTTAGGTTGCAACAATCTTGCAAACCATCTTGCAAAGCGGATTAAAGAGGAATCTTTGAGCCAAGAAGACCAGATTACAAAGAGTTTGTATAAAGATTATTCTTTATTCAAACGAGAACTGTTTCATAATTTGGTTGCAAACAATACGCAATTTGAACCTATCGATTTATTCAAAAAATCTCAAAAGTTATTGGATCGCTTTTTGTTTTTGTTTTTTGCGGAAGATCGTCACCTCCTCCCTCCTAACTCTGTTCGTTTGGTTTTGAGTGATTGGAGAGATTTGCAAGATAGAGATGTGGACATTCCGTTGTATGATCGCTTTAAAAAATATTTTGAATACTTAAACACAGGTTATAAAGGCAAACGCTATGATGTGTATGCCTACAACGGTGGACTTTTTAAACCCGATGAAATTTTAGACCATATCACGATTGATAATGATCTATTGTATAAACATGCTCTGAAACTTTCTGATTATGATTTTGCAAGCGAAGTTGACGTAAATATTTTAGGTCACATTTTTGAAAATTCTTTGAATGAATTGGATGAAATGAAAGCCCAATTGGAAGGTCAAGAAATTGATAAATCAAAAACCAAACGCAAAAAAGATGGTGTTTTTTATACGCCAAAATATATTACGAAATACATTGTAGAAAATACTGTTGGCAAACTTTGCAATGAAAAGAAAAATGAGTTGCAACTTTTGGATGAAGACTATACAACCGACAAAAAGCGACAAAAGAAAACAGTACAGCAGTTAAATGAGCGGTTGCAAACCTACCGCAACTGGTTGTTGCAAATTACTATTTGTGATCCCGCTTGTGGTAGTGGAGCGTTTTTAAACCAAGCCTTAGACTTTTTAATTAATGAACATGCTTACATTGACGAGTTGCAAGCAAAATTATTTGGTGATGCCATGATTTTGAGTGATGTTGAAAAAAGCATTTTAGAAAACAACTTGTTTGGTGTGGACTTAAACGAGGAAAGTGTAGAGATTGCAAAACTCTCGTTATGGTTGCGAACTGCTCAGCCCAACCGAAAACTTAATGACCTAAGCGGAAATATAAAATGTGGTAACTCTTTAATTGATGATCCCGAAGTAGCCGGAGATAAAGCTTTTAATTGGAAAGATGCGTTTCCGCAAGTGTTTGCAAAAGGTGGTTTTGATGTGATTATTGGAAATCCGCCTTATGTAAGAAGTAGAGGTCTATTTTTAGAGAATGAAAAAAATTATTTTACAAGAAATTTTGAAACTTCTACTTACCAATTAGATTTATATAAATTATTTATTGAAAAATCATGCAAGCTATTATCTAGTAAAGGGCTTTTGTCATTTATTACACCTTCTGTATTTCTAATTAATGATTATGATAAACCTCTCAGGAAGTTTTTACTTGATAATTATTCTATCTTATTAATTGCAAACACTGATGAAAATATTTTCGATGATGCAAGTGTAAAAACAGCAGTATTTGTAATTGAAAATACTTTTGAAATAAAAAATTTAATAGAATTTTTAAATATTAGTAAGAGTCAATTCTTTACAGAAAAACTCATTGAGCAAAAAGTATTTGTGGAACAAGAATATTTGATAAATGAAAAATTAAGTGTGGATTCTATTTCAATAATTGAAAAATTAAATTTAATAAAAAAGCTAAATGAATTTTATGAAGTAAAAAATGGAATGAAAGTTAGAAAAGAGCTTTTATTTAATAGCAAACATGATGATTTTCACATGCCTTTTATACTTGGAAAAAATATTAATTCTTATTTTTTAACTTTTGATAATGTTTATGTAGATTATAAACTGGAGAATGAAAAACTATATACAAATCAAGCATTTCGGGATAAATCTATTTTTATTGCTGAAAAATTAGTTGTAAGACAAATTTTAGGGAAGAGAATTGTGACATGTTATGATGATTTTAATTATTTCACAGACCAAACCACATATTTAATTTTAAAGAATAATACTAAGAAGAGTTTAAAATATTTATTAGCAATTCTAAACTCAAAACTTATGTTTTATTACTTTTCAAAAACAACATCTGATAATAAAATAGTTTTTCCAAAAATAAAAAAGAGTCAGTTGCTAGAATTACCAATTGCTTTTGAAAATCAAAGTAATAATATTATTGAAGATTTATCTTGTAAAATGATTTATCTTTTTAAGCAATTAATTGAGCAATCAACTAAGTTCCAAAGGACATTCCAACGAAAATTTGAAGGAATAGAAATCAACAAAAAACTAGAAAGCTGGTATGAATTAACGTTTGCAGACTTTGTAAAAGAGTTAGGTAAAAAGAAAATAAAACTTTCTCTTTCCGAAGAATCTGAATGGGAAGATTACTTTTTGCAAGAGCAACAAAAAGCGGTTGCAATCAAAAATGAAATCGATGCCACCGACAAAGAAATTGATCGGATGGTTTATGAGTTGTATGGATTGAGTGAAGAAGAAATTAAAATTGTGGAGAATAGTTAATTATGGAAACAGTTCGAGTGAAGATTGCAACACGAGGAGTAAAAATCAATAGGTTGTTTTTAATAGGTAATGGGTTTGATTTATCTTTAGGATTAAAAACAAAATATACTGATTTTTTGTTGTGGTTGTTTAAAAAAGAAGTTGTTACTGCAATTAAATCTGGGGCATGTTATGCACCATTTCCTGATTACAAAGGAAGATATGATAGTTTTTATAGTGAACACTTACAATTAAAATTAAATGGCTTTGCAAGAAATGAATTATTTGATGTATTGATCGATGAAAGAAGATCTTACATCCCAATAATAGAAATCGAAAGAATAAAAAATTTTACTGATTTTAATATATTAATTAATCAGTATGGTGTATCTATAAAAACTTACAAGTCTTCTCTCTTAATGGATAAACTTTTAGAAAATTCTAAAGAAAATTGGGTAGACATTGAAAACATTTATTTTGAATTACTAAAACTCATTATCAGAAATAAAAATTCAAATAAAGAATACAAAGATATTATAGATAATATTAATAATGAGTTATCAATAATAACTAAATACTTAAAGGAATATTTGACTAGTTTAGAGATAAAAATTAGTAAAAGTGAATCATCACTTTACTACAAACATTTTAATGCAGCCTTAAAAACCTCTGATTTTTTAGAAATTAATCCCTTAAAAGAAAAAGTTTCAATAGGAGAAAACTATTTTTTAAATTTCAATTATACAAACTCATTGTCTGAAATTTTAAATCATTTTGGAGATTATAAATTTTATCAAAATTTCATTCATGGTAATATACAAAATGAAGAAATAATTTTTGGTTTTGGTGATGAAATGGACACAATATATAAAGAGATTGAAGAGCTAAATGATAATAGATATTTTAAACACATCAAATCATTTCATTATTTTAAAACACCTAATCAAAGAAAACTGCAAACATTCTTAAACTCCGGTTTTTATCAAGTTTGTATTTATGGTCATTCCTGTGGTTTATCAGATAGGGTAATGCTTAATGAAATTTTTGAACACGATAACTGTAAATCTATAAAAATATACTATTACAATGAGGAAGATTTTACTACTAAAACAATGGAAATTTCCAGACATTTCAAAAGTAATCAAATGATGAGAAAGAAAATTGTTGACAAAGGTGGTGATTGTTTGATACCTCAAATGGATAAGTAATTATTCAAGTAGTATTTGGTTATTTAATTTTAATGATAAAAATGACAAAAAAAAGTAAAGATTTTGAATTTGAAAATGGATGGGAAAACTACAGAGATTCTGTAATTGTGAATATGAATAAAAGTCAGGATGATTTTGAAAAATATATAAATCTTTTGGCTTCTGGAGGAATAATTATTTCACTTACATTTCTTGAAAAAATCGTATCTGTAACAAAAATATCTTATTTAGGTTTATATATCATCGGTCTGTTTTTATTAGTAATGACATTGCTATCTAATTTATATTCTCATTTCAAATCAATGAGAGATTCTGCCACAATTATAAAAGAAATTGATGAAAAAAAATATGACGAAATTTTTAAAAATATTGAGAAAAGAAATAAACCTATTAACTTATTAAACAAGGCTTCTATTTGGTTCTTAATAATAGGAGCAGTATTAATTTTAACTTTTACATCTATAAATTTATTAAATATGAACAGTGATCAAACACCGCAACCAAAAGACTCCACTTCATTGCCTGATCCAAATACTGGTAGAGTGAACCCTAGTCCAAAACCAATTATCAAACCTAAAACCAAAAACTAATTATTATGAGCAATAAACCAAAACCAAAAACTGGTCAATCTGTTACTTTAGGAAGACCTAATTTGACACCGAGTAATTCTTTGAAGCCAAGTGGAAAGCCAAAAAAATAATTATTAAAGTAAAAAATATTGAATGACAAATCTAAATTTATATAATTTTCCATCAATTAAAAACGATCAACTTTTTGAGGATTTTGTACTTGATTTGTTTAATGACATAAACAACACAAAATCATTTGAAAAATATGGTAGAAGTGGTCAAGGTCAAAAAGGAATCGATATTATATCAAATGAATTAAAAATTGTTATTCAATGTAAATTAAGAGATGGTGAAAGCAATCAAAAAAAGATAGTCCAAAATTTAAAAAAATCGTTGAACGATGATTTTGATGCTTTTTTAATCTTTAATGCTTCTCACAATATAAAGTATAAAACTTTCATATTTGCCTCAAACTGGAAAAACGATACTGAATTAACAGATGAATGTATAAGACTAAGTAATTCAAGTAACTTAATTGTTGAATATTGGAGCTGGGAAAGACTACAAGCTCAAATATCCGAAAATATAATAAAAAAATACTACCCATATTTAAGCGAAATTAACCAACCATTCATTTCAAAAAAATATTTTTTCAGTTTTGAAAATTCTATCGATAAAACAAAAGAAATAGATGAACAATTATATGAATATCTAAGTTTGCTTTTTAAAGATATTCAAGTACTTCCAGATTATTTATTTGTAAATAATTACCCATTTAATTCAAATGAGGAGATGTCTTATTGTCATAATTTCACACTTTTCTTCTCAAATCAAAATTTAATTCCATTTTTCGATTCAATTACAATTCAAGATAATACGATAACAAATAAATTTAGTTCCCAAAAAAAAGAAAAAATTACAACATCGATAATTGAAATACTAAATAGAAATAACATTCTAAATGTTGAAAATCGTCAAACAGGTTTTAAAAAAGAAATCTTTATAAATCAAAATAAAATATACACCAAAATTGATGAATTAGAACAGTTCTCATTTAAAGTTTCACTTGGTATAAAACAAGAAAAACATTCTGATTCTTTTGATGAACTATCTTTTTTAGGTTATTACAATTATAAATTAGGAGATTACTTTAGCTCGTTAGAATATTTTTTTAGAGCAAAAGAAATTGCAAAAAGTCAAGAAAGTGATATAAAAGTGATTCTTTGCAATGAAAACATCTACAATTTAGGCAGGTTAGTAGAATTTTATTTTCACAAAAAGTTAGGAGCTTCTGAATTGGTCAAAAAATCACGAAACGTAAAAGAGGAGGCTGTCAATTTAAAAGATTATAACAAAGAAATATATAGTGTTATTAGTGATTATACTTTTTTGAAAGATTCAAAAATTAAAATCTATAATGTCAGCAAAAAAATAGTCGATACATATAATTCTTATCTAAAAGGTGGTTATAGCAATAACAATTATTATCAAGAGCTTCTCTACAGATTTGATAAAATTCAAACTTTCCTTCACAAAAATTTTATAGTCTATGAACATTTCCTTGACTATAATGAAATAATTGAAGCATTTGTCGAAGGTATTTTTGCGACGTTAAACATAAAAAACAATTATGATTTAAACAGTTTTGATGATTATTTACTTTCTCATTTAATATTATTTTCTGAAACTGATCAATTAAACAGAATTTATAATAGGTACAATATTAATAAATTTGACTACAACCGAACTTCATTTGATGGTTATGATTTTTTTTCAATTTTTAATAATTATGTTGATGATTTTGGAGAAAAACTTGATAAAAGTCTTGAAAGCTATGATACTGAAACAAAGAATATATTTGTAGAAAAACATGTAAAATATCTCAAAAATTTACTTTTTTTCTGTGGAGTTATAAATTTTAATGAAATTGAATTAAAAGTAATAACAAAAAAAGTTTTTGGTCTACTTGAAACGATATTAAAAAATAATAAGCTCAAATATTTGATAAACAATAAATACTTCAACTTGTTCTTTTTAAGGCAAAGAAAAAATATTGAAATTATTGATTTAAAAAAGTTTTTAGCTATTAGTTTATCAAATAAGGAAATTTTCTCTTCAGAACTTACTTACATAATGGCAGATTATTTGCAAGTCAAAAAAGTAAAATTTGATAGTAAGGAGTTTAAAGATTTCGTCATTAATTTTAATTTGAAAAACATTATAAACCACAATACTAGTGATGTTTTGGACACTAATAATTATGGACTTTTTTTAAAAAAACTATACACTTCAAAACAATTAAAAGTCATAAAAAATATTATATATGAAAGATTAGATGCTAATTATAGTGCAAATATTTTTTATTTGTCTGTTATATATGATTTTATAAAAATTGATGAGAAAAACTATTTAATAAGTTTTGTTAATGGTTGTAAAAATTACTATCCAATTCAAAACTTAAATTTTCAATTTAAAAATTATTTAATTGACGACTTAATCAATATGTATTTGAAATCAAACAAAGATTTTAAAGATAATTTTATTAATGATTTCAAAAAAATTGATACGTATTATGACTGGATTTTTGATTTGGAAAATTTTGATTATAAAGATTTCAATACAAACTGGTTAGATAAGTACAACACAATTCATTATTACAATTATTTTAGAAAATCAAAAAAATTAAAGTCTTACCTTAAAGAGTTAATTGACTTAAATTATGATCATAAATTATTTTTAAAATATCGAGAGATTTATTTTGTTGGGTAAAATGTTGCAAAAAAAAATCAAGATGGAATCAAAAGGAAATGCAAACTCATGCTTTACAACAATCGTCTAAACTTTCATAAGCTTTAGGATCTGCTTTTACTTCATCGGCATCAAAACCTAATTTAGAGATGGCTACTTTAATCGTTTGCAAATCAGTTTTCTTTTCATTGTAAAAGATTGTGAAAGTCATATTCTCATCATCTAATTGATAGGCTTTCACACCTTTTATTTTCAGCATCTCTGTTTTGAACTTCATACCACAGGTTTCACATACTTTGCAATGATCACAATGTAATACAGTTTTGATTATTGCTTTTTGATTTGTATTTTGAGCAGATACTGTAAACATTGTAAAAAGAGTAAATACAAGTAGAAACAAAGTTTTAGAATTGATTTTTTTCATCTTGAAATTGATTGTTTTTTCAAAGATAATTAAAATATTTTTTAGTAATTCAAATTCAACCCAACTCCAAATCCCATGTCGCTATCATAATGTGTTCTGATACTGAAATTTCTTTTTAAAATGTATTTTGCTTCAAGCATATATTCGGTGTCGGTATTAACCATAAATCCCATTCTTAAACGCTTTGAAATTGGAATATCTTCTCGCATTAATTGAAATCTAACATTTCCATCTTGAAAAACTTCTGCTTGAGCCATCACCAACATGGGTAACGTGTAATTAACTCCGGCACTTAAAACTGCTCTTCTGTCTTTCGTGTTTTCTTGACCGAAGATGTTTTTTTCAACTTCACCGTTCATCTTTCTGTATCGCCAGTCGAAACCAATAAAAGGCATCAACCATTGCATTTTTCCTATGTATCTTCCTAAATGAAATTCTGCTTCGTAGCCGTGCATATCGTGGTAACCTAAACGCCATTCTGCTCCTAAACTCCAACGTGTATTTTGTATCATTGCCATACCATCATTTCCATTGGTTGCAAAATCATTTTCAGCCATGATGTGAAAAGCTCTATCGTCTGCAAACAGCTTTCGTTCTGCTAATTTAGGATTGGGAATTAAGGGGTTTGGCTCTTGGTTTTTATAAGTAAAAATTCTACCCATTCCTGCCATCATGTGATATAAAATGTGACAATGGAAAAACCAATCGCCTTCTATATTAGCATTAAATTCAATTACGTTAGTTTCCATTGGCATTAAATCCATTACGTTTTTTAACGGAGCGTATTCTTCCTGACCGTTAATGATTCTGAAATCGTGACCATGTAAATGCATAGGATGACGCATCATAGAATTATTGTAGAGTGTAATCCTTATATTTTCACCTTTTTTGATTAAAATTTTGTCAGTTTCGGAAATTACTTTATTGTCTAAACTCCAAACATACCGATTCATATTTCCGGTTAATTCAAAACGAAGTTCTTTTACCGGAGTATCTTTAGGTAACGTAGTTTTTTCTGTAGATTTCAGCATGGCATAATTAAGCGTTTTAATCGCTGTCATTTCATTTCCATGGTTCTGATTATGATTGGAATGATTGTGATTCATTTCTTTCTTATCACCACTTTTCGCTTTCGATTCACCTGTTATTTCCGGATACATCACCACATTCATATCCATTTGGTTTAATGACATTTGCATTCCCATATCGTTTAACTCTCCGTTCATTTTCATCATATCGTTCATCATTTTCATTCCTTCAAAATATTTCAATTTTGGTAAAGGAGAAATTAATTGTTTGATCCCGTTTCCAAGGTATAAAGAAGCTGATTTAGTTCTGTCTTCAGCTGTGGCTAGAAATTCATACGAAGTGTTATCGGCAGGAATTGTCACTACGACATCATACGTTTCTGATACTGCAATTAACAATCGATCCACTTCCACAGGTTCTACATCGTTACCATCACTGGCAACTACTGTAATTTTTCCTCCGGCATACGTTAGCCAAAAATAAGAGGATGCACCACCGTTTGCAATGCGAAGTCGTACTTTATCTCCACCTTTGAACTGGGTTAACTGACTTTCATTTTTACCATTGATGAGAAACTTTTCATAATACACATCACTCACATCCATAGCATTCATTCGTTTCCATTCGTTACCAATTTTCGTTTTAAAATGCCCTTGTTTGATGGCTTCCGAGTAACTTTGGGTAGAACCTTTTTTTATCGCAAACCAGTCGGAAGCATTGTGCAACATTCTGTGCACATTCTCAGGTTTTAAATCCGTCCATTCGCTAAGAATTACAGGTACAATTGGCAAATCATCAATTCCTTTTCGGAAGGTTTTATCATCTGCTTTTTTATTCATAATAAACATACCATACATCCCGATTTGTTCCTGTAAACCCGAATGACTGTGGTACCAATGGGTTCCGTTTTGAATTATAGGAAACGTGTATTTATGAGTAGTTCCTGGTTCAATTGGCATCTGAGTGAGATGAGGCACACCATCTTCTTTGTTGGGTAAAAATAGTCCGTGCCAGTGCAAGGAAGTACTTTCCTTCAATTCGTTATGCACATAAATTTCAGCAATATCACCTTCCGTAAAAGTAAGCGTAGGCATGGGAATTTGACCATTTACCGCAATGGCTCTTTTTTCTTTTCCGGAAAAATTAACGATAGTATCCCTAACGTATAAATCGTATCGGACAATGTTTTGCGAAAACAGCGTTTGTGTAGCCAAAACGAGGATTACGATAGGCAACAGTTTTTTGAAAAGGTTCTTTTGATTATTCATTTTGATTACTCTAGTAAAAAAGTCACCAAACTCATTGTAAAGTGGCTTCTTCATTGTTATTAAGAATTTATTTTCTCGATTTTAAACCCTGCTTTTTCAACCGCTGAGATTATTTCGTCTTGTTTGTCTGAAGATGCTTCCACAGTCAAAACTTTATCTTTATTTCTGATGTCAACTTCCCAATTTTCAATAGCTGAAAGTTTATCTAATTCCGGTGTCACTTTGGACACACAACCCATACAATTGATATTTGTTTTGAATTTTAAGGTGTTATTTTCCATTTGTTCTATTTTTTAAATTAGTTATAATATTTCAGTCGCAAACTATTTGCAACCACACTCACACTACTTAAAGCCATTGCCGCTCCTGCAATCATCGGATTAAGTAAAAACCCATTTATTGGATATAGAATTCCTGCTGCAATTGGAATTCCGATAATATTGTAGATAAAAGCCCAAAATAGATTTTGCTTGATGGTATTTACCGTTTTAGTTGACAGCTTTATGGCTATTGGGATTTTAGTAAGATCGGAAGAAATTATCGTCATTTTTGCCACATCAATGGCAATATCACTTCCTTTACCCATTGCAATACTTACATTGGCTTGTGCTAGAGCGGTGCTGTCATTTATACCGTCCCCCACCATGGCTACAGTTTTGCCTTTCGCTTGTAATTCTTTTACAAAATCTGCTTTATCTTTTGGTAAAACCTCTCCTTTGAAATTTCTAATACCTACTTTTTCAGCCACAGCTTTAGCAGTATTACTATTATCACCAGTAAGCATGTACACTTCGATATTCATCTTTTGCAATTCCTTGATTGCTTCAATGGATGTTTCTTTGATTTCATCGGCAATTGCGATAACAGCTAATGCTTTTTTATCATCGGTAAACCAAATAACAGTTTTGGCCTCTGCTAACCATTCTGATGCATTCTTTTCAAGACTTTTATCTATGGATATATTGTTTTCTACTAGCAGTTTTTGGTTACCAATAAAGTAATTTTGACCGTTAAAATCTGCTTTAACTCCTTTGCCTGTAATACTTTCGATATGTTGGATATCAACTGTTTTGACCTCTTTATAAAAATGGACAACCGCCTCCGCCAATGGATGTTCAGATTGTTTTTCAATGGTTAGCAAGATCTGTTTTAAACTTTCTGTTTCTTCAGTCCAAACAACATTCGTTACAGCAGGTTTTCCTTTTGTAATAGTTCCTGTTTTGTCTAAAATAATTGTGTCGATTTTCTTTGCTAATTCTAAACTTTCGGCATCTTTAATTAAAATTCCTTGTTCTGCACCTTTTCCAACACCTACCATAATTGCGGTTGGAGTAGCTAAACCTAATGCACACGGACATGCAATAACCAAAACAGTTACTAAGGCTAATAATCCTTGGGTGAATCCATCTTGTCCTCCAAAAATTATCCATACTATTAGGGATAAAACTGCAATTCCAATAACGATTGGAACAAAAATACTAGCAATCTTATCTACCATTTTTTGAACTGGTGCTTTACTACCTTGAGCATCTTGAACCATTTTTATGATTTGGGAAAGCATCGTATCAGTACCTACTTTTTCAGCTTTAAATTGGAAACTACTTTTTTGATTAATGGTTCCAGAAAACACTTTATCATTCGCTTCCTTTTTTACAGGAATGGGTTCACCACTTAGCATACTTTCATCAACAAAAGAACTTCCTTGAACCACTATACCATCTACAGCTACTTTTTCACCGGGTTTTACTAAAATTGTCATTCCTACCGTAACTTGTTCGATTGGTAATTGCGTTTGGATATTCTCTTGATTGATTACCGTGACGGTTTTAGGTTGTAACCCAATTAATTTTTTAATTGCTGAAGAAGTATTTCCTTTTGCATTTTCTTCCAGTAGTTTTCCTAAAAGAATGAAGGCAATGACTACTGCTGCTGCTTCAAAATAAACGTGTGCATGTAATCCTTTTGAATGCCAGTAATTTGGAAAAAGCGTATTGAACACACTAAAAATGTAAGCCACTCCTGTACTCAACGCTACTAAAGTGTCCATATTTGCTGAACGATGCTTTAATTGTTTCCACGCATTTATGAAAAAATCTTTACCAAAACCAATAATTACTGGTGTTGCTAAAACCCACATGATATAATTAGCATAGGGAATATTCATAAAAAACATAGCAATTGCAACTAGAGGTACAGAAAGTATTATTGCACCAAAAGTTCTAATTTTTAACTGTTTTTGTTTTCTAGTATGAATATCTTCTAAGGTTTCCTGATTGACATCACTTTGATTTAAGAATAAATCGTAACCAATACTTTGAACGGCTTCACGCATTTTGTTTAATGAAACCAAACTTGGAATATATTCAACTTTAACTTCTGCTGATGCATAATTAACGGAAGCAGCTACAACACCCGGTAAAAATTGAATTACACTTTCCACGCTTACTGCACAAGAAGCACAAGTCATTTGAAGTACAGGTATTGTTTGGGTTGTTGTTGAAACATCATAACCCAAGTCACGAATGGCTTTAACAGCATCTGGGATCGCTATTTCCGGTTTTTCGGATTCGATTATTGCTTGTTTGTTATTTAATTCTACTTTGTGACTAGCAATCCCTTTAACTGATTGTAATCCTTTATCAACAATCATAGCACAATGCTCACTTTCAACATTTTCTAATGGTATTGCATACAAATGTGTTTTCTCTGTTTTCATCTTTATCTGATTTATAATGCAAATTTCTATTGAAAAACCGGTTATGATTTGTAGAATTATGGTTATGATTTACACAATTTATAATTTATCAATTTGAGTTCTTTTGGCGACTTTTATCTGTTTGAAATAACTCGGTGTAAATCCGGTTACTTTTTTGAATTGATTGCTTAAGTGTGCTACGTTACTGTAATTAAGTATATCTGCAATTTCGCTCAGACTTAATTCATCATACATTATAAGTTCTTTTGCTTTTTCAATTTTTAGGTTGATAAAGTATTTCTCGATACTTATTCCTTCTACTTCAGAAAATAAATTACTCAATTTACTATAATCCTGATTTAGATGTTCAGCTATATATAATGACAAGTTTTTACTTAAATCAGCATTTTTGTTTTGCGTAACATCAATGAGAAGTGCTTTTATTTTTTCGATAATTCTACTTTTTTTATCATCGATTAATTCAAAACCAAATTTTTCTAATGCTTCTTTAATTTGTTTTTTTTGGTCAGGTTCAATGTCGGTTTCGAGTTCAATTTCGCCTAAGTCAATGACATTTGCTTTGAAGCCCAACTTTTCAATTTCTGTTTTAACCACCCATTTGCATCGGTCGCAAACCATATTTTTTATGTATAGTTTCATTGTTAAAAGGTTGTTTTAATTGAGCCACAGCTTAACATTTCAGAACCATAATATGGGTTTCTTATTTCTTTTGTTTCACTAATCCAAATAGCCCCTTTGCCTTCATTTGCCATTGGACAAAAATCTTGATATAATTTTTGTTTACTCCCAAACTGTTTTGCTAAATCATTTATGTCTTTGCTTAGTGATACAAAATGTTCCCTTTGGTAGTTAATTTTATTTGAATTATTACCAATATGTTTTGTGTGTTCTTTAGCACCTTGAATAATATCTTGAAGATTTTTTCTTAATTTGATGTCCACGGAAGAAATATCTGTACTATTTAATGTCTTAAACAATAGCTTGGCAAATGTTGCAGCATTTTTGGTATCATCCTCTGTTAAAGCATTTTTAAGTTTTAAATAATCACTAATGATTTCGGAAGTCGAAAAAGAATTAGCTGTTTGAGAAACTTGTGTGTTTTCCTTAACTTTAGTTGCTTGTGTTGTTGCTGTATCTTTATGTTCGTGAGCTTCATCATTGTCATTGTATGTAGCTTCTTTTTGAGCAACCGGTTCAGTTAATTCCATACCACATTTTGAGCAGTCTTCTCCTTTTTTTCCAGTAACTTCCGGGTGCATTGGACATGCAAATATCTCGTTTGAATTAACTGAAGTATTATTGTGTGTTTCTTTAGTTTTATGATTACAAGAAACTAAAGTGATTGCTAAAAAGGCAGTTAAAAAAAGTGTTTTCATGTGTATGTTTTTAAAATTATTTTTTACTCTTTAAATCGAAAAAAGTATAATAGAGGTTGAAATAAAATCCATTTGGAGCTGAACGTATCATAGAACTCATTAATTCATGACGATAGGCGAAATCTAAACGAGCTTGACTATTGAAAATAAATTGTACAGCCGGAACTACATCTAAATAGGATTTACCATTTTCATTAATAGTTTGTCCGACAAATTCAACCATTAAATTAATGTTCGTTTGTTTAAAACTGGTGTACGTTTTAGGGTACATTAATTTACCAAATGACAGCGTATAATTTGTAGCATTGTCACCAAGGTTGTCTGGAAAGGGATAGCTAGGTTTGTTGTCTAATGCTTTCTCAAAACTTAATGATGAACTAATGGCTACTTTTTTTATCAATTTGGTTGCTATAATTCCTGCTTCAAAACCAGTATTGTGACCTAGTATGTCTATTTGTTCTTGGTGAATGTCTGCGTTGTTAAAGCTATACCTACCATAGGCAGCCATTCTAAAATGACTGTTTAAATCATCTGTAGAATAAAAGCGGTATTTTGCCATAAAACTTCCTCCTTCAGTAACCAATTGATTACTTCTATTACTAATAAAAGCTGAACCTCGAAACATTAAATCTTTATTAAAACCGTACGTCACTTCAGGCATAAAATGGTAATTGTAACCGGATTTAAATTCTTCTTTGAAAAGAGATTGCATCACATTAATGGCGAGCGAATTTGCAGGAACATTACTTGCCGGATCAGTTACCACAAACAGCTCTTGTCCTACTATATTTTGACAAGAAATTGCGACAAGAATTAAAAAAATCTTCTTCATTAATTTATAAATTTAATATGAAAATCATCTTCATTGTTAGCCGAGTAGGTAGCAATATCTTTGTTTGATTTAGAAAGTTTTTTGAATTCTTTTTCAGTTACATATCCTTTGTCTAGCACTTGAAATTTAATATCACCCGATTTATTTGAATTGGTATTCATCAAAATATACGAACCATTAGAAATGAGTTCCGGTTTTGCAGTAATTAGTAATGAACCAATGAAAAAACCTGCATCTTCAACTTTTTCCTTAAAAGTTTTAGGACTTAAATTATTACTTTCATTTAATGTTACTGTAAATGTGTTTGTATTTAAGTCGGTTTCTACATTAGCCACTTCGGGCATACTTTTTAACTGCTTATTTATTGCATTGGAGCACATTGAACAAGTTAAACCCGTTGCTCTTATTTCTGCTTTTACAATTTGTGCAGTACTCTTTAATGAAAACATCAAAATTATTGATGCAACTATGATATATGTATTATTTATTTTTTTCATTTTAATTTGTTATTAGTTTAGTTATTTCGTCTTCTGTTGGGTTTTTTGCAATTAGAATGCCTTCTGTATTAAATAAGAATTTTGAAGGTAATTCCTCCACACCAAAAAGTATAGCTGCATTAGCATCAAATCCTTTGGGATCAATTAATTGGGTAAATTTGATTTTGTCTTTCTCAATTGCTCTAAGCCATTTGTTAGCATCAGTATCTATCGATATTCCAATGATTTCAATTTTGTCCGCACTAACTCCATTATGAAGTTTTACTAACTTTTTATTACCCAAGCGACAAGGACCGCACCAAGATGCCCAAAAATCAACAAGTACATACTTCCCGTTAAAAGAGGAAGTATTCACATCACTATTGTCGCTACTTTTTAGCGTTACTGATGGGATTTTATCGCCAACTTCTATTTGTGCATTTACTAAAAAAGTATTGGCAACCATCAAAATCATAAAAATTACTTTTCTCATTTTATTTATTTTATAATTTCTACCGTTTTACCACAACTCAACATCATTGAACCGTAGTATGGATTTTTAATGGCATCTTCTTTACTTAACCAATTTGCACCTTTTCCATCGTTATACATAGGACAGAATTGATAGTAAATAGGGGATTCATATTTGGCAACTTTCATTAGACCATAAATATCTTTTGATAAATTTGAAAAATGTTGTCGTTGTTGTTTGATGTCTTTGTTATCTCCAATTTGTTTTGCGTCTTCTTTGATTGAATTAACAACTTTCATCCAAACCATGTGGACATCCATTTCAAGTTTCTCCATTTTGATGTTATTTACTGCACTCAAAAGTTCTTTAGAAGCTACAGCTGCTTTAGTTGCATCGGATGTAATTAATGCATCTTTTACTAAAAAATAATTGCTAAACACAGCATCTAATTGATTTTCATTTGGGATTACATCAGTAGCTGATTGAGAATGATTACTGTGATTAGAATGTGCTTCGGTAGTCATCATTTTATTTTCTTCTTTGACAGGAACTTTAGCTACTCTTTCATATTGACAACATCCATGAAGATTATTATATACATCATCCGGAGCAAGAAATTTATCACTATCATATCCTGCCAATGCAATTCTTTTTAGAATTTCATCTTGGTTTGTTTTTTTTGCGTCATAAGTTAAAGTAGCCATCTGAGAGTCTTGATCCCACTCTACTTTCGCTATTTTCTTGATATTTCCTGTTTTTTCAATGGTTGTTTTACACATACCACAATTACCGTAAATTCTAACTGTCTCGGTTGTAGCATTCTTAATTTGTGCATTTGTTGTAGTTGATAGCAATACACAGATTACTACCATTATGTTTATAAATGAATTTTTCATTTTAAATGATATTTGATCAAAGCGAGTACTTTGATTAGTTAATAAAAATAATTTTTAATGAATTACAGTTGATGTAAAGGCTATAACATCATTATTAGTGATGTAGCATAATTTATAACTGTATGAATTTGTATGTGGATAGCAAAAAAGCTACCATTTTGACACACTTTTGGCTGTCAAAAAAGTAATTTAGCTTATTTTAGGAATTAGCCAAATAGAATAAAAACCATCTGAGATAGACGATTGAGCGTTAGGAAAATTTACTTTTTCTACCGCAGGGAAGTTAAAAACACGTGTTTCAAAATTAATTTCTGATAAAAAACTAACTGTTGATGTGGTGCAGGTTGATGCACATCCGCAAAGAGAGTTATCGCAGTTGCCATTACATCCTTTGTTTTCTTCACTATTGGATTTATCTGTACAACAACACTCTTTTTTTTCTGTTTTGGAGAAAGAAACCTCTGTGCCACAACATTTTTTTGAACTCTTGACACTACATGCAATAGCATTATTAGGCATAAAGAGCATGCCTATAAATAGAACTATTATGTAGTGAAATTTTATCATTATTAAATCAAAACATCACAAAAATACATAGTTTTAAATCAAATTCAACTAAGAATTTGTTAAAACGATTATACATTTACACTTTTAAGCTAATTTTCTTTAAGAAATTTAACTTGTTAGATTTTAGTTTTTAATTAAATATCTCTTCCAAAAATATTTAAAATTCGTCTTTTTAATTCTCATTAAATTTACTATCGCCCAACATTGATGACTGATTTTTTTTCCAATATTCTTTTAGTTGTTGAGCATATTGTCTAGGTGTAATTTTAATATAACTTAAAAACTGACTTTCAGTCTGATGCCCTGTAATTTTCATAATAGTCAGAGTATCCAATTTACCATATAAATTGGTTGCAAAGGAACGTCTGCAAATGTGCGAAGTAACCAATTCGTATTTTTTATATATCCCTACTTTTTTTCTGAAAATTGTCTTTTTCTTTCCATTTGCTTTGATTTCAATTTCATCCATCCTAGCACCTTCAACTTTTTCATTAATCCCAACTTCTTCACATACTTTTTTTATGTAGTCATTAAATTTTTGGTCACTTATTTCTCGGGGAAATTTGCCATTTCTTTTATCAAGAATTGATTGGACTTGGCTATGAATTGGAATGATAACCGGGTAATCAGTTTTCTTAGTTTGAATTTCTATAAATCCATCAATAATATTTTTTGGAGTTAATCTTAAAAAATCTGAAATTCTCAATCCTGTTCTTAATCCAATTATGAACCAATCTCTCGCATTATCGAGATAATCCAACTCAAAAACATGATTAAAGATTGAATTGATTTCAACTTCATTCAAGTAAATATCCTTCGTTTTATTGCTTGGAGTATAAAAACTTTGCATCTTTATCTCGTTATTCACTTTTATACCTTTTCTCTCTGCATTGTTGATCATTAATTTTATATCATCAACATAACCACCGATGGTATTAGGATTTAATTTTTGTTTCTTTTCTAAAAAATCAACAAAATCAGAATGAAATTGCAAATTAATATCAGTTATTAATAATTTCTTGTTTTTATAACTTTCAAAAGCTTCAACTTTTTTTAATGTCGTTTTGTAATGCTGAATAGTTCTTGGTTTTACTAAAGTGTTATTCCTAGTTTTTTTCGTTTTAGATTCATCTATATATGAATTAATATAATTTGAAAAAAATATTCGATCATCAATCAAATCATTTTTTGTTTCTCTATTGAGAAAAACTTTTATCTTCTCTTTTAACCATTTAGAATTGAAAACTACTCCTTCTTTTAATCCTTTATTAAATTCGCTTACTATGAACCGATCTAAATCTTTAATAGTCAAATTAACACCATCACTATCAAAGCCATTCGTTTGCAAAACTTCAGACTTTGAAATGCTCCATCTTCCATTTGGAATTTTCAATCCAGTTGAACATTCTAAGTCAAACTCATTTGATTGTTTGAAACGATAATAAATTGCATTCCAATCATTTTTAGTCTTAACTCTGAAACTACCTGAAGCCATATTTTTTAAATTTTAAACAAATATAAAAAACATTTGCTCCATTCCCCTAATGTTCCCCTAAATTTGTTAATTCATAGAAATTAACAAAAATTAATATTAATTTAAAATACTCATAAAGTCTTTATTTACAATACCTTTAAGGCAATATTTACTTTTTTTGAATCATCATTAAATTTATTCATGCACACCTTTTACCCGCACAAAGCTCAAACGAAAGTTTGGGCTTTTTTTTGTGAATTTTTGTTCCTTAGAAAATTTATTTATCAAACTATAACGTTTTCGTTTTGATTTTTATAAATTTTTATTCTTAAAATATTTGGATTTTAATAAAATTAACTAATTTAGAAAGTTATTTAGATTATTTATTACAAACCTATTTTATGAAAAAAATTCTACTCCTTTGCTTATTTTTATTTTCTGCCCATTCAAGTTTACTTAACGCACAGAATTTTGGCACTTTTGCTTCTGCCGTTTGGATTACGGATTGTAACACCTCCAACTTTTTTAATACAACCGGAGAAGGTGCAAGCATCATTGGTCCGGTAGAAAATACTTTTACTGAAACTAATTTCGGTGTTTTTACTCAAAATTCAGGCACGTTTATTTTGCGTGGTGGCGAAGTGAAAACGTTTAAAAACAGCAGCGGAAATGCTTGTAGTGTTCGAATGAATTATCGAATTTATTTAGAATCGGAAACTCCGGGTGCATTTTCAATAATTGATTTTCCTTTTTTTGAAGATTGTAATGTTGGTTCAAGTGAATTTCCATCCGGGGGACCTTGCGGCGAAGGCGATCAAAAATGGCAAGAAGTTATTGCCGATGGAGACACGAATCCATTCCCTCCGATTGATTTAACGAATTTTACTCCAGGCAATTATATTTTGGAAGTTTATTATGATGCAACGGGCGATTTGAATTCCAATTCCGAATGTAATGATACTGTTTTTGTTAATAATTCAGGTGACAATTTCAAAGCTTATTTTACCATCACTGCGACTCCTTTATTCACTTGGGAAAACCCTACAACTTGTGGTGGTTCGGAAGGAAGTATTACCATTTCAAGTTTAAATGCCAATTCAAATTATCAATTTTCGTATTCGGATGATGGAGATACGATTGGTCCGAATTCAATCACTGCTGACGAAAACGGAAACTATTTGATTTCGGATTTGAATGCAGGAACCTATTCTGATTTTAATTTCATCATAAATAATTGTACGACAACTTCAACTATTTCGATAAATTTAACTGATCCGGTTGTGAATCCACCAACTTCGGGAGGAAATCAAACGGTTTGCGAGGCTAGTCCAATTCAAACATTAACGGCAAATGCAACTACATCAGATGGTTCAATTATTGTTTGGTATGATGCAGATACAGGCGGAAATATCGTTACAAATCCAACTTTAGAAACTGTTGGAAGTATAACTTATTATGCTGAAGCACAAAATGAAATGTCAAATTGTATTAGTTCGACTCGAACTGCGGTTACTTTGACAATCAATCCTGCTCCTGCTGCTCCAACCGGAGAAAATACGCAAACTTTTTGTAGTGATGCGGCTGTTGTTTTTACATTGAATGATATAGTTGTTAATGGAACTTTTTTACTATGGTATGCTGATGCTGACGGAACAATTCCTTTGCTTTCCGACACTCCTTTGGTGAATAACACAACTTATTATGTTACTCAAAGTGTTGATGGTTGTGAAAGCAATGAATATCTTGCTGTTTTGGTTTTTGTGAATCAATTTGTAACGCCAACTTTTGGTTTTGAATCGGAATTGACAATTTGTCAAAATGGTATTGTTCCGGTTTTAGAATTGATTTCCACGAATGGAATTGAAGGAATTTGGACACCAACTTCAATTGACAATACGCAAAATGGAGTTTACACTTTTGAATCATCGGATGAATGTGCAACTAGTTTCACTTTAACTGTAACGATTACACCACCAGCAACACCAACTTTCAATTTTGAAAATGAAATTACAATTTGTACTGTTGCTCAAGCTCCCATTTTACCTTCAACAGACAATAATGGTATTAATGGCGAATGGAATCCGGCTGTGATTAATGAAGAAAATGGAAACACTTATACTTTTACTCCAGATGAAAATCAATGTGCTGATAATTTCACGCTAACTGTAATTATTAGTTCTTTTCCATCGCCAGTTTTTGATTTCGGCAATGTAATTACAATATGTTCAGGCGATGAAGTTCCTGTCTTACCAGAAGTTGACAACAATGGAATTAATGGTTCTTGGCAGCCTTCAGCCATTAACAACACAAATGAAGGCACTTATACATTTATTGCCAATAATTCAGAATGTGCCGGGAATTTTGATTTAACGGTTTTTGTTAATCAACCCACAATTCCAACATTCTCATTACCGGAATCGGTTTGTTTCAATAGTGATTCATTCTCTCTTCCAACTGTTTCGAACAATGGAATTGAAGGAAATTGGAATCCCTCCACTATAAATTCAACACAAGAAACACTTTACACTTTTACACCTTTAAACCCAAGTTGTACGTCAACTTTCTCTACAACAATTGCTTCATTACCAGAATTTTCAATTGAAATTACTGACCAATGCCAAAACAATCAATTCTCAATCGGTGTTCAACTCAGTGATAATTCCAATATAATTTTAACTGATTATGTTTGGACGAATCAAAACGGTGTAACTGTTGGTTCCAATTCTTCCACATTTAATGTAACAGAATATATTCGAAGCACTCCTGAAACCGAAACTTTTCCATTAGAATTTAATGTGAGAGCAACTTCTGTTGATGGTTGTTTTGCCGAAGAAACCATTAGTATTCCAACTATTTATTGTGGTATTCAAAAGGGGATTTCTCCCAACGGAGATAACTTAAATGACTATTTTGATCTGGCTTTATTGGATGTTGAAAAACTTAGCATCTTTAATCGTTATGGAAGAAAAGTATATTCACTAAACAATTATACTAATCAATGGTATGGGCAAACCGATGACGGAAAAGAACTTCCATCTGCAACATATTATTATGTGATAGAATTTAAAAATGGCGAATCAAAAACCGGTTGGATTTATGTAATGCGAGAAGAAAGTCGATAAAATAATTTCATTCCAATTTTAAAAAAGCTAATCGATTCATTTTGATTAGCTTTTTGTCTTAAAAATAAGTTAATCTAAAAAAGCCACCATCAAAAAATCACTACTTTGGCTTTTTAATTTATGTTACCAATGAAAAATAAAATTATTTTACTGATGCTTATGGGATTATCGGTTAGCCAAGTTGAAGCACAAGAACTCAAAAAAGCATTTTCTTCTAATCCTTTTTTTAATTCGTATAACACTCCTTATGATGTTCCACCTTTTCATTTAATCAAAAATGAACATTTTAAACCAGCTATTGAAGAAGGAATTAAAAAACAAGAGGGTGAAATAAAAGCCATTACAAATAACAAAAGTGTTGCTACGTTTGACAACACCATTTTAGCGTTAGAAAATTCGGGTGAATTATTGTCGAATGTTTCCACTGTTTTTTATAATTTGAATTCGGCAAATACGAACGAAGAAATTCAAAAAATTGCGACTGAAGTTGCACCACTAATGTCTGCTCATGGAGACAACATTAACTTAAATGAAAAACTATTTGCCCGGGTTAAAACAGTTTGGGATCAAAAAGACAAACTAAAATTAAATCCTGAACAAAGCAAATTATTAGAAAAAACATATAAACGATTTGTTCGTAGCGGAGCCAATTTGAATGAAAAAGACAAACAACGTCTTCGTGAATTGAACAGTGAATTGGCTGTTTTAACGTTGAAATTTGGTCAAAATATATTAGCAGAAACTAACAGTTATGAGCTAGTTATCAATTCAAAAGCAGAATTGGCCGGACTTTCAGATGATTTTATTGATGCGGCTGCAGCGACTGCAAAAGCAAAAGGCAAACCTGGAAAATGGGTTATTACCTTATCCAACTCAAGTGTAATGCCATTTCTTCAATATTCTTCTAATCGAAAATTAAGAGAAGAAGTTTGGACTGCTTACAAAAATCGTTGCAACAACGGAAATGAATTTGATAATAATTCGATTGCGATTCGCCTAGCTTCAATGAGAGCAGAAAAAGCAAAATTGTTAGGCTACAAAACACACGCTCATTACGGTTTGGAAGAAAGCATGGCTAAAACTCCAGAAAAAGTAATGGAATTTTTAAACCAACTTTGGGAACCAGCCTTAGAAAAAGCAAAAGTGGAAGAAGCTGAAATCAAGCAAATGATGGCTGCTGAAGGAATAAAAGATGACGTTCAACCGTATGATTGGCGTTATTACAGCGAAAAAATCAGAAAACAAAAATTTGATTTAGACGAAAATGAATTAAAACCATATTTTAGTTTAGACGCTGTTACTGAAGGTGTTTTTATGGTTTGCGAAAAGTTATACGGACTAAAATTCAAAGAATTAAAAGACGTTCCAACGTATCATAATGATGCTACCGTTTGGGAAGTTACTGAAAAAGACGGAACACACGTTGGAATTTTATATATGGATTTTTATCCAAGAGACTCAAAACGTGGTGGTGCTTGGATGACATCCTATCGTCCGCAAAAAACAGAAAACGGAAAAAGAATTCCTCCGGTAATTTCAATTGTTTGTAATTTTTCTAAACCCACTGAAAATTCTCCGGCTTTATTCACTTTTGATGAAGTAACAACTTATTTCCACGAATTTGGCCACGCTTTACACGGGTTATTATCCAATGTAACCTATAGAAGTTTAGCAGGGACAAGTGTTTCAAGAGATTTCGTTGAATTACCATCGCAAGTAATGGAAAACTGGGCTTCTGATCCTGAGGTTTTAAAAATGTATGCTAAACATTATAAAACAGGCAAAACAATTCCGGATGATTTAATTCAAAAATTAGAAAATGCCGGAACCTATGGTCAAGGATTTGCCACCGTTGAATATTTGGCTTCTGCCTTTTTAGATATGGATTTTCATACTTCGGAAGGCACAATTTCAGGTTCTGCCAATCAGTTTGAATTGAATTCTATGAAAAATAAAGGTTTAATAAAATCAATTATTCCAAGACATAGAGCAACTTATTTCAGTCATGTTTTTGCTGGTGGATATTCGGCCGGCTACTACAGCTATATTTGGTCTGGAGTTTTAGATACGGATGCCTTTGATCAATTCAAAAAAACATCATTGTTTAATGCTACAAAAGCAAATTCATTCCGAAAAAACATATTAGAAAGAGGTGGAACAGAAGAACCAATGGAATTATATAAAAAATTCAGAGGTCAAGAACCAAGCATTGAACCACTGTTGAAAAAACGTGGCTTAGACAAAAAATCAAGATAATTATATAGGTTAGGTTAATTCGAAAAAAATCCCGGAATGATTATCATTTCGGGATTTTTTAATTTTATTTTATCCGTGGTAAACTCTTGAGAAAACAATTTTACCATCTCTGATTTCAAGCACTTCTGCGACTAATAAGTCTTCTTCGTCGTTTACAGATCGAACATATTCCATAAAAACCCGGTCAGAATTTGCAGTTAACGAAGTGACTTTATATTGTAAAGAAGGCAATCGATCAAAAGCATCTTTCCACCACTCTCTCAAAGCATCTTTTCCAGTTACAAAACCATTTGTCTCAGGCTTTTTTATTTTTAATTTCGGACTGTAATGTTGAGCATTATCATCATACAATGACAATAATTGCTCTAAATTATGCTGATTAAAAGCATCAAACCATTTGAAAGCGACAGAGGTGATTTCTTGTGAATTCATTAATAATTTTTCAAGTTAATGATTTCTTGCTCCGTTAAAAATCGCCAATTTCCTCTTGGTAAATTCTTTTTGGTTAATCCGGCAAAAGAAACGCGATCTACTTTTAAAACATCATATTTGAATTTTTCAAAAATAGCACGAACCACTTTTACGTTTGGAGTTCTAAGTTTTATACCAATTTCTGTTTTTGGTTGATCTTCAATATAACTGATTTCATCTACATACAATTTATGTTCATCAAATGAAACACCCCCTGAAATTTTTTCTAAATCTTCAAATTTTAGGTTTTTATCTAATGTAACCTGATAAATTTTTGTCGATTTTTGATTTGGCAAACTGAATTTACGAATCATATCAGTATCATTCGTAAACAACAATAATCCGGTTGTGTTTTTATCCATTCTACCAATCGCTTGTACTTTGGCTTGTGTAGAATTTTTGATTAATTCGAAAACATTTCGCATATCGCGATCATCTTCCACCGAAGTGGTGAAGTTTTTGGGTTTGTTCAATAAAATATATTCTTTCTTTTCAGGAATAATCGTTGACCCATCAAAATTAACCACATCTCCGGGTTTTACTTGATAACCCATTTCAGTAATAACGACACCGTTTACTTTTACGTTTCCTGATTGAATGTAGATATCGGCATCACGACGCGAACAAGCACCGGAATTGGATATGTATTTATTTAAACGAATATCGTCTGATTTTACTTTTGGTTTAGCTGCGGGAGTTGCTGCTGTAGTTTTTGATCCAGTAGTTTTTGCTGCTGTTGCTGTTGCTTTTTTAGGCTTTTGCGAACGCTTATCCATTGCTGGTTTTGGTTTACTAAAACCCGTTGATTTACCCTTTGTAGTTCTGTTGGAAGTTGATTTTCTGTTGCTTCCGTCTTTCTTGTCCATCCTTGAAAATTTTTGCAAAGATACGCAATTGGAAATTGGAATTGGAAGTTGTTTTACTTTTCAGCTTTATATGGCCAAAACATCTCTCCCATGCACCAAAACGGAGGGCTTAATTAGAACAATACTAAAAACTCCGGCAACGATGATAAACTTAATAATGTTGTGCAAAAGAAAGTAATTTTCTTTAGAATCTGATTTCCATAATTTGATTAGGAAGAAGATTAAAATGACAAAACTTGCATAAAAATAGATGTCCATATAACCAACATCATAAATTTCGATTAGAATATAGACCGGAATCACTGTACATAAAACCAGAAAAGTAATAACTTTTTTAGAAAAAGATTCGCCTAAAATTACCGGAATTGTTCTATAATTTTGAACTAAATCGCCAATAATATTTTCTAAATCTTTGATCATTTCTCGAATTAAAATCAATAGAAACAAGAAAGAAGCATGTGCAAAAATGACATAATATTTTTCGTTGTTCAAATTCTGAAGAATGGAATCAATTTTTTGATAATATAATAAAATGGCGAAAAAGGGTAAAATTGCCAACAAAGCAGCCGTGATATTTCCGATAATTGGGTATTTTTTTATCTTATGCGAATAAAACCAAATCAGAAAAATATAAGCAGAAAAAAAGAAAACAGCTCGCCAAGAAACCAAAGTTGCAATCAGAAATACAAAAAAATTAAGTCCGAAATAAACTTGCAATTTAGTTTTTTGCGAAACCAATCGATCCAACATTGTTTTATTGGGTTTATTGATTAAATCTTTCTGACTGTCGTAAAAACTATTAATGATATAACCTGATGCGATTGTTAACGTAGAAGCCAATACGATAATAAACAGATTGAAATCTAAAATGACATCCAAAGCCCTTGTTTTCGGAGACAAAATAAAAATCGCCGAGAGGTATTGAGCTAAAATGATAATCGGAATATTATAGCCTCTTACCACCGAAAACAAACTGATTATTTTCATTAAAATCAATTTATTTTTTCTGGATAATGCCATAGTATAAAGAAAAAATCAAGTGGAATTCTTGATTTTTTATGTTTTTAAAATTGATAAACAACTTCTAGTTTATAGTCTTTTAATGAAGCTTTGGCTTTTTCCAAATCTTGTGTAAAACCAAGAATGTAGCCTCCACCGCCGGAACCACAAAGTTTTAAATAATAGTCATTTGTATCGATTCCGTTTTGCCAAACATTGTGAAATTGTTCAGGAATCATTGGTTTAAAATTATTCAACACCACTTTAGATAATTTTTTGGTGTTGCTAAAAAGAGATTTTATATCGCCTTGCAAAAAGTTTTCTACACAAGCATCGGTGTGTTTAACAAATTGCGTTTTAAGCATTCTTCTAAATCCTTGATCTTTCAAATTCTCCATAAAAATATTGACCATCGGAGCAGTTTCACCAATAATTCCGGAATCTAACAAAAATACAGCACCTTTTCCATTCGTAACTTGAGACGGAATTCCGGTTGGTTCTATATTATCTTTTGAATTGATTAAAATCGGCAAACTTAAGTAGCTATTTAATGGATCTAAACCAGAGCTTTTTCCGTGGAAAAAAGATTCCATTTGCGAAAAAACTGCTTTTAATTGTAATAATTTTTCGCGGGTTAAATTCTCTAAAACCGTGATTTTATTGTTGGCATATTTATCATAAATAGCAGCGACTAAAGCACCGCTACTTCCAACACCATAGCCTTGCGGAATTGAAGAATCAAAATACATTCCTCTATCAATATCTTGCTGAAGTAATTCTAAATTGAAAGTCACCAACTCTGGTTGCTCGTCTTGCAATTGCTCTAAATGAGCAGTAAATCGTCGTAAACTTTCGTTCGATTTGATTGCTTCCGGCGACGGATTTTCACTCACTTTCAATGCTCCGTTATAAAAATTATAAGGGATAGAAAGTCCTTTTGAATCTTTTATGATTCCATATTCTCCAAATAGAAGAATTTTTGAGTAAAAAAGTGGTCCTTTCATATTCTTGCTTATTTAATCTTTTTTATTTTTTCAGGATTCATCCGAGTGTCAAATAACGCAAGCACTCTGATTTCCTTACTATTAAATCTATAATATAAAGTAGTTTGCCAAGAAACTACACAACGATATTGCTTTTTATTTATTTCCGATTTTGGAAAACTTTCCGGATTTAATTTAATTGCATTCAATGAAAAATATAACTTATCTAAAAAATCTGTTTGCAATTTTTTTGAATGTTCTCTAAATAAATAATTTAAAATTTTCTCTAATGATTTATCGGCTTGTATAGAAAATTTAACGTTTCGGCTTGTATCCATATTTGTCTAAAATTGATTCAAAAGTTACATATTCACCTCGTTCAATTTCTCGTTCTCCTTCTTCAATTTCATCACGTTGCTCTTGGGTCAATTCTTCCCAAAAGTCTTTTTTTTGGGTTTTAAAAACATTCTTAATCGCATTGATGATAGAAACATCGTTGGTTTCTGTCAGCATTTTAATTAATTTTTGCTTTTCTAATTGAATGTCCATCACAAATTTTTTATAAAGATACTACTTTTTTTATTCCAAAAACATAGCTCCGTTTCCAATTTCATCGCAAATATACTGTTCGTTTTGACAATGCACAACTAATTCATTCTTAATAAATTGCAAGACTTCTTCGCGAACGTTTGCGGGATAAAGGACGTGAACATTTGCACCGGCATCTAATGTGAAACAAACTTGAATGGCTGTTTCTTGTCTGAATTTCCAAATTTTGTTGATGATTTCCAACGTATTAGGCTTCATCAAAATAAAATACGGCATTGAAGTCATCATCATCGAATGAAGAGTTAATGCCTCACTTTCAACCAGTTTCACAAATTCATTCACATCACCTTTTGCTAAAATAGATTTAATTTTCGATAAATTATGATGAGCTTGTTCAAATCGCTTTTCCGCATACGGATGACCATTCATCAAATCGTGACCTAATGTGCTGGAAACTTGTTTTTCACCTTTATCTACTAATAAAATCGTGTCTTGATAATTTTTAAAATTTGGATGAAGATCTGAAAATTCAATCCCAAATAAATCAGAACTATTCTCGGTTTGCTGATGATTTCCCCAAATAACGACTTCGCCTTTTATACTTCTGCAAGCACTTCCTGAACCTAATCTAGCCAAAAAAGATGCTTTTTGATTAAAATATTCATCGGTCATTTCAGGATTTAATTCCTTTTCTAAACTCATAAAATTCACCGCCAACGCTGCCATTCCGGAAGCCGAAGACGCAATTCCTGAACTATGCGGAAATGTATTTTGCGTATCAATCGTAAAATGATACTCTTTTAAAAAAGGTAAATAAACCTCAACTCGTTCAAGAAATTTTTGAATTTTTGGTCGGAATGATTCTTTTGGTTTTCCTTCAAATAATAAATCGAATGAAAAATTATCTGTTTTTTCAATTTTAGAAAAAGACAGCTTTGTGATTGTTTTGCAATTTTTCAACGTAAAACTGATGGAGGGATTGGCAGGAATTTGGTTTTCCTTTTTTCCCCAATATTTCACTAAGGCAATATTGCTGGGAGCCGACCATTGAAAACTTCCATTTTCGACCGTTTTCTGATAATTTTTAGGAATAAAATCTGAAGGTGACAGCATTCAATTTATTTTTGGGCAAAGATACATTTTTTGAATGATTCACTCTTTTTTTGAAAGCAGATTTGTTACTTTTGAATAAAAATTAGTATGTCAAAAATAGTTAAAATTGCGATTGCCGTTGCCGTTTGTTTGGGCGTTGGTTATGGTTCGAGTTTAGTGACACAATCTTCAATTACTACTTGGTATCCAACCATAAACAAACCATTTTTTAATCCGCCTAACGAAGTATTTGCTCCGGTTTGGACAATTTTATATGTGATGATGGGTGTGAGTGCCGGATTAGTTTGGAATAAAATGGAAACTGTTCCTGTTTTGGTTAAAAAAGCACTTTGGGTTTTTGTGATTCAATTGATTTTGAATGCGTTGTGGAGTTTTTTATTTTTTGGATTACAGAATCCTTTCTTAGCTTTAGCTGAAATCATGTTGCTTTGGTTGATGATTTTTGAAACAATCAAATTATTTAAACCGATTGATGCGTTGGCAAGTAAATTGATGATACCGTATTTACTTTGGGTAAGTTTTGCGATGATTTTGAATGGAAGTATTTGGTGGTTGAATAGGTAAAAAATTTGTTTTTTTAGTCGCTTATTCATATCTCTTTTTCTTTTAAACCCCCAAAACACTTTCAATCTCCATAACTTCTCCCGATTGCAAATTATCTAAGTGAAAATTTCCAATTCTAACACGAACTAAACGCAATGTGGGAAAACATACTGCTGAAGTCATTTTTCGAACTTGTCTAAACTTTCCCTCGGTTAATGTGATGGAAACCCAAGAGGTTGGTCCGTGTCGTTCATCACGAATTTTTTGCGAACGAAGAGGGAAATTTGGATCATCAATCAATTTAGCTTGGCATTTTTTTGTTTTGTATTTGGTTCCTTTAAAACCAATTAAAACACCGTTTTGAAGTTGTTCAACGGCTTCTTGCGTGATGATTCCGTCCACTTGAGCATAATATTCCTTTTCTACTTTTTTGCTTCGTACGACTTCGCTCATCATTCCGTCGGTGGTAAGAATGAGTAAGCCTTCGGAATCTTCGTCTAAACGACCAATCGCCATCGTTCCGGGCGGAAAATCGTGTAATTCGCCTAACAACTTTTTGGTTCGCTTTAGTTCATAGATAAATTGACTGAGGTAGCCGTAGGGTTTGTGGATTAAGAAGTGGCGGTGGTTATTCATATTAATGTACAAATACTAAATGGGATTCCTCCTATCGTCGGAATGACAAACTGAGTGGGAAACTGCTATAAATCAAAAAAGCTATCCACAAAAGTGGAAAGCTTTTCATTGGTCTAACTACTAAACCAGGACTTCCTTTCGGTCGTCCAAAACAACACAACTATTTTAAATGCTTTTTTGGGCAAAAAAGCGATTCATCTCTGAATCGCTTTTCCCAATTTAGCGGTCTGGACGGGACTCGAACCCGCGACCCCATGCGTGACAGGCATGTATTCTAACCAACTGAACTACCAAACCTTCGCTTAATTGCGGTTGCAAATATACAACAGATTTCAACATCTGCAAGTGTTTTGACTACTTTTTTTGGAATATTTTTTCAATCATTATCCAAACATTTGTTTTTCAACCAAGTATGTAGTTAATATTTTTTCAAAATTGGCTCCCACATTCACGGGAACATATTTTATTTTGTTTTGAGCACAAGTCATCGCTACTTTTTTGAAATAGGAATCGACACTTTTTTCGTAAGCTTCTTTGATATTTTCGGCAAATAAATTGACGGTTTCTCCGGTTTCAACATCAATAAATTTTCTTGGAGCATTATCAAAATCGAAGTTGAGTTCTCTTTTTTCATCCACAACGTGAAATAAAACGACTTTGTGTTTGTTGTGTTTCAAATGTTGAAGAGCGTTAAAAAGTGCTTCTTCTTCACCGGATTGAAACATATCGGTAAACAAAATAATCATCGAACGACGTTGCATTTTTTCGGCAATTTGATGTAAAAATGTAACCGTTTCGGTTGGTTTTGATATTTTCGGATTTTCTAATAAATCTTCCAATTTGTTTAAAACCATTCGATGATGACGATCACTTCCTTTCTCGGGAGCATAATATTCATACGTATCCGAATAAACACTTAAACCCACGGCATCACGTTGTTTCTTAAGCAAATTCATCAAAACCGCAGAAGCTAAAACAGCAAACCCTATTTTACTTTCATAAAAAGGTTCGTCATTTTTTAACTTAGGAAAATGCATCGAAGAAGAATTATCAATAATTAAATGACATCTCAAATTCGTTTCTTCTTCATACTTTTTGGTATAAAGACGGTCAGTTTTTGCAAATAATTTCCAATCGATGTGTTTGGTGCTTTCACCTTTATTGTATACTTTATGCTCGGCAAACTCGGCAGAAAAACCGTGAAAAGGCGATTTATGCATTCCGGAAATAAAACCTTCTACTACTTGATTGGCAAGTAATTCTAGATGCTTAAAACCGGATATTATTTCTTTTTGAGATTCGATGTTCATCTTTCAAAGATATCAAATCCCATTTGAGCTACAAAAGAAAATCATACAAGACTCCGCTAATTTTTTGTTAAGATGGTTTAGGTCCTTTTGCCATCATTTTTCTCATAACACCCGGAAACCAGCGTTGCATCCAAATGAAGAATTTACCATGGGCTGTAAAAATATAATTTCGTTTTCGTTGCCAAATGGCTTTAACCATAACTTGTGCTGCTTTTTCAGTAGGCCACATCATTTTTTCAGGTCTGGGATCATTACGATCCGGATGCCAAACTCCTTCGTTATCAATTCGGGCTATTTCCGATTTAACAAAACCGGGATGCAATGTGGTACAACTCACTCCGGTATCTTGTAATTCAACTTGGAAAGTCAGACCAATTGAATTTACCGCCGCTTTTGAAGCTCCATAGGCTCCAACATAAGGATTTGGAAGATACGCACCTACACTTCCCACTAAAGCGAGTCTTCCTTTAGTTTGTTTTAAATGAGGTAATGCATGTTTAGCTGTTAAAGCAAGCCCAATTACATTTCCTTGAAATTGTCGTTGCCATTCTTCTTGCGTTAAATCTTCCATTTTTCCGAATACTCCAAAACCTGCATTCGCAACAGCTATGTCTAATTTACCGAATGTGTCAATTATTTGATTTACACAGTTTTTAATACTTACTTCATCTAAAATATCACAGAAAAATGCTTTTGCTTTACCGCCGGAATTTTCAATTTCAGAAACTAATTTATCTAATTCATCCATTCTTCGTGCAGAAACGGCAACTGTTGCACCGTTTTTGGCAAATTCTAATGCCATTGCTCGTCCTAAACCGGAAGAAGCACCGGTGATCCAAACGATATGATTTTGAAATTTCATATTAAATTGATTAAATCCTTACTATCCAACAACATAAAGGTACTAATTTTTATAATTAGGAATATAAAAATTAAAAAAGGTTCAACTTTCGCTGAACCTTTCCATCTAAACAAACTAACTTTCCAAAAAAACTCACTTCACTAAAAGCTTACAATGCTGATTTTTGATTTTGATTTTTTTATTTGCGACACATCACTTTTTAAACTTTTCTTATATTTTGTTAGATTATAAATTATCTATTTTATTGGTAAGAATCTCTATTTTATCATTCAATGTTCTAAGCGTAAGTTCCAATTGGTTTTTTAAATTTTTATTTTCTTCTTTTAAATTTTGAGTTTGAGTTTCCAATTCTTGAATAGCTTTAACTATTGGTGCAAGCAGGTCGTTATAACGAACACTATACATTCCTTCATCATCTATAGTAATAATGCCATTAGAATCTCCACCCGAGGTATTAAATGCTTCTTCCAATTCTTGGGCGATGAAACCGTACTCAGTTTTTTTGAATTCGTCATTCTCACGGAAATAGGAGACTGGACGAAGTTTTTTGATGAATTCTAATCCTAAATTTGTGTTTTGAATATTGGATTTCCATCTTTTGTCTGACGTAATCGACCAAGCTACTTGAGTGCCTGCGTAGGTTATAAAATTATTCCCGATTCTTACTTGATTGCTTCCTGTTGAAGAAGGTACATTGGCGTTATATCCTAACCCAATATTATTTGATCCTGAAAAAATGGAATTTAATGCTTCATAACCGATGGCCGTATTGTTTTGACCAGAAACAATTTCATTTAGAGTATTAATACCAATAGCAGTATTATAATTACAAACAGAACACAAATCAAATGAGCCATATCCTATGGCTGTATTGCCAATACCTGATGTATTACTATATAAAGAATAGCTACCAATCGCAGTATTGAAGTATCCTCCTGTATTCCTAAATAACGAATATACTCCATTCGCAACATTAGAAAAACCCCATGTATTATTATACATTGCTCTATGACCACTTACTGTATTATTTTGACCTGACGTATTTGAAAATAAAGCTTCATCACCCACAGCTGTATTGTAGCGGCCCGTGTTTCCTTCGGAATTGTCATTACCTCTTAGTGCATAATGACCAATTGCAGTATTAAATGTTTCTCGACCATCAACTCTATCATCTGCATACAAGAAAGCTTCATTTCCTACAGCAAGACTTCGGCTGTTTCCAACGTTAGCACGAAGAGCATTGTTACCAACTGCAATGTTTTGAATTCCAGTAGTGTTTGTACGTAATGCATTACTTCCAAAGGCAATATTGTTATGGGTAATATCGTTGAGCAGAGCATTAAAACCGAAAGAGACACCATCGATTCCTATACGACCTGCTATACTGTTATTTCTTTTAAAAATTAAGTCAGCATCGTCAGTCGTACCAATAAAATGTGTAGTCGGATTTGTTTCGTTATTTCCAAGTAAATTCCAGACATTGTTTGAGTATGATAACTCAGTCCAAGCTGTTCCATTCCAGAAATAAAACCCAGGAAATACCTCATTGGGTGCAGTGCCCGAAGTTGCCGTATTATAAATGATTTCTGAAACTGTAGGGGTTTGCACCGTTGCTATATTCTTGGCAGTTAAAGCTATTCTTGGTATCAGCAAACCATCATTGGATGAATTGATATCCAATGCTCCATTAGGATCAGTTGTGCCAATACCTACTTGCGAATAAGAAAGACTTATTTGCAACAGCATCAGAAATATAATTAAATTTTTCATTTTTCTTATTTACTTTCTTTTAAGCCTTTTCAATTAATTACCCATATAGATGTAAAAAATTAAACGAATCAATCCTTCGGATTACGGTTCATTGGATCACTTTGTGCTGCCAGCGGATTTATAACAATATTATGAGCTGCAGTAATCAACCACTTGCCATTTTGTTTTACCATAACTAAGGTTCCTAATTCCTTATCATCGCCCATTTTATTATTGCCTCGGTTGACTCCGTCTGGGGGATAAAATGCACCAAGACTCCAGAAAACATGAACAACGGCAACATTCTCTGTAATGAAACGTATTTGCGTTTGAGACTTTGTGTATTTAACATCCTTAAAAATTGTTTTGTGCAGCTCTTCTAGGTGTGTTTTATTCTGCTTTTGCCCTTTATACCAGTGACCTACAATGTTTACCCAGTCTAAATCTTGCGTGGTATAATTGGAAAAATCATCAAAATTATGAGTATTCCAACTTGTAATCAGTGCGTCGATTTGATCATTAATTTGTTTTTCATCCTCTGGTCTGTTCTGTGCTACTGCCATAAAACTACTCATAAATAGTACGTAGCATAAAATTACATTTTTCATCTTTTAAGGTTTTTTTATTAATTTTCTATTTAAATTATTGTTTCATTTATCTCTTCTCATTTACTTTCTTTCAAACCTTTTTCAATTAACCATTTTTCAGCTTCTCTAAAAAAATTGTCGGGTTGTTCTATCCATGCGAAGTGACCTGCATCTTTGACGAGAATCATTTTTGAATTTGGAATTTTTTCAACAATTCTGCCGGCTTGTGTTTTTTGATCAGTTATAAAATCATCATCACCGACAATAACAAGTGTGGGAACTTTGATTTTTGATAATTCGGGAAAAAGATATTTATTACCAAAATCGGCAATGCCGGTGTTATCCCAAACGTCATCACTAATAAACGTTTCCATTGGTTGATAATCGGCTAAAGCGGCAAATTTTTGAATATTATCTGCATTATGAAAATAGAACGGAAATATCTTGGGCATAAATTGTGTCAACTTAACATTTACTGTATCTTCTCGTGAAAAAACCGCAAATCCTTCATTGAAATAAGGTTCTTTCTCCCTTTTATAGATTAATTGAATAAACTCTTCCCTGTAAACCTCATCTTTTCCAGCCATAGGTGCAATTGCTACAATGCCATTCACTTTTTCTTGATTATCCAAGGTATAATTGAGCACTTGATACCCACCCATACTGTGACCCATTAGCCAAACTTTTTCTTGTTTTAGATGAGTTCTTAGCCCGTCTAAATCTTTCATATAATAGTCATCGCTATAGTGCATTGGGTCTGCTGGTGCTGTTGATTTTCCTGAACCTCTTGTTTCATAATAAACCATTGTAAAATATTTTTCGAACGGTTGTAAAGAATTTTTCAAGTAGAACATCGAAACACCCCAACCCGGTGTAGGCAGGAAACAAACCGGTCCTTTTCCGGCAACGTGATAATTGATTTTAATTCCGTTGATGTCAGCAAGGTGCTCGCCTGGTTTTAGAGCGTCCTGAGCATTTGAAGCAATGCAGAACAGGAGAAGCAAAATGATAGAATACGTTTTCATATTTTTATGGATTTAATTAATGATATTTTTAATCATTATTATTTTTAAGATTAGTAATTTTCGGCAAGATTTTCTATAAAACTTCTCCAAAACTTAGAGTCAGCAATGGAAGCAAAAACAAACAATTCCATCATAAATAATAAGAAAATTAAAGCATATGGACTTTTTAAAATGTCTTTTTTGAGTCTAAATTTTTCATACAAAAGAATAAAAAGTAGCACTATAAAAGGTGTTGTGATCATTGCCAATAAACCCGTTTCCTTATCACTCATTAATGCTACCATTCTACTTAAACCGGGATTCAACAATACTAATGACGAGGCTATTATAAAAGCCACGTGCCATCTGGTATTTTTGGTGTTAAGTATTGCCAGAACGTAATAAATAACAAACGAAGTTCCGGATAAAGATCCACCTAGCATATTAATGTAAACACTTTCATTTGATTCGCCCGGTACAAAAAAACTCAATTGATGATACACTATTCCTATGATAGTTGAAACTAAAATAGGGACTAGAAGGTAAGTTAATCTTCCCACTTTTCGATGTGTTTCATACTTTTTTTGTCGAATTAAAATAGGTTGCCAAATCAAGATTACAAACCAACACGAAAAAGCAACAAAGTGTAAATGTGTAATTAACGGCACGCTTTCAAATGACGGAAACTTGCCTAAATAAGGTTTAAAAAACCCAATTAGAGTAATCATTAAAATAACTACTACGGCAAGGATGAAAATGTTTTGTTTTTTTTCCATTGTAGGATGAATTTGCAACTTAATTTACTGAATGTCTAAACCTTGACTTGAAAAATAGATTGGCTGTAAACCTTGAAAACTAACTTTTCGTTCATAAACCAGTTGATTGTTATTGAAATAAAAAACATCCGAAAATTGATCATCTTGAAACTTACCGCTCACATTTCCAATTAAATCATAATTATCATTTGGAGTTGCTGTTTCAAAAGTTTCATTTGCTCCGTATAAATTACCATTGTTAGAGAATCTGACAAAATGTTCGAACTGAAATCCAATGTTAGAAAGCATTCCACTAAAAGTTTTCCCTTTTAATTGATTCTCTTCCGGTTTTTTTAGTAGAACTGCATTTTCAAAGTTGATGTCATTTAAATCATCAAAAATAATTTCATCATTTTCAACTTCAAAAGAACCATAGTCTTCTAGAATCACACTATTTCCATCTATAGTATAGCTAAGTTGCATTTCTTCATCAACATTAATTATTCGAACTAATCCATTTGAACTAAAAATCATTATGCAAACGCGATTGTTAACTAGTTTCCCACCAATAATATATTCTGTAATGTTAAAAGTTTCAAATGAACTTGAATCATCATCAGAGCAAGAAATCATTAGCATAACAGATAAAAAGAAGACTAACTTTTTTATGTAATTTTTCATAATTGTAAAATTTCTATTCTGCAGTTAAATTATCAGACCACATAAATTCATCAATACCAGGATAATAGAAAATTTTACTAAAAAATATCAATTCATTATTTTCAATATAAAATATTTCTAGTCTTTGATTAGGAATATAATTATAGCCTGCACTATTTCCTAACGGAGTGTATTCCTTATTTAGAACAATAGTGTCTGAATTATTAGTTACGCTAGAGCCAAACTTATCTTCATTTGAATGAAATTGAATAGTAAAATCTTTTGGTTCTCCTGCATAGTTGCCATAATGATATGTAATATTATAGTTCGACAAAACTGTTCCTGAATATTTTTTCCCTTTTAAATCATTATTTCCACTTGTGTGAACCAATTTAGCTTTATTAAATTCATATCCTTCAACTATGTCATAATCAATAATTTCAGCATTTTCTATTTCGGCAATTCCTAGACCATCAATTAGCAAACTTGTTCCATCAAAAGAGTAAAAATTTTCGCTTACTCCTTCAGGATTTACGATAGTGGCTTTTCCATTAGTTGAAAAAGCGATTATACACGGTAAATTATAATACGATTTACCAATTATTATATATTCTGTAATGTCAAAAGTTTCTGTTGTACTTGAATCATCATCTGAGCAAGAAATCATTGAAATAATTGATAAAAAAAAGACTAACGTTTTTATGTAATTTTTCATAATTTGAGGTTATAATTAATTTGAATTCAAAGTTGAATCATTTTCATTTTACTAAAAAGTACAAATAGACCAACAACAGTTTAAATAGATAAATGACTTGAAGGAAAGAGTAACCTAGAACTGTGTTTTCTATAATCTTTCATTAATTGAAAAAAGAGTTTAAAATCTTGATTTCAATTGATATTTAAAAATACTACCGAACAGTTAACTTTTTTTCTTTAGGTATTTATCATAAAATGCCAATGTTGAAACCGTTTCTTTTATTTGATTTTCGGTTTTCATAAATCCGTGACCTTCGTCGGGAAAAAGGATATATTCTACGGGAACTCCATTTTTCTTTACACCTTCTACGATTTCATCGCTTTCAATTTTGAGAACTCTAACATCATTTACACCTTGCAAAACGAGTAATGGTTTTGTTATTTTATGATAATTGTTCATCGGAGATATTTGTTTTAATCGAATACTATCTGCCGTAAACGGATTTCCCATTTCTTCATACAAAGCACTTTTGAAGGATTCTAAAAATGGCGGAATGCTTTTTAATGTTCTCATCCAATCGGTCACACCAAAGACGTTTACGCCTGCTTGAAATTCATCGGGATAAAATGCCATCGCTGACAAGACTAAAAAACCTCCGTAACTTCCTCCATTGATTCCGATGGCATCTTGATCGATGTAATCTTGTGAAGCGAGCCATTTTTTTCCCCAAACACAATCTTTTAAATCGCCGTTTCCGTGATCTTTGTTGTCCATTCTATGGAATGTTTTCCCATAGCCGCTACTTCCTCGGTTATTAACTTCCAGAATAGCATACCCTTGATTTACTAAATATTGAATAGTTGTGCTGTAACCAATTCTGCTTTGATCTCCCGGACCACCGTGAACCCAAACCACAGCGGGAACTTTGTTGCTTTTTGATGCTTGTTTTGGTTTATAAAACAAGGCAGGAATCTCTAAACCATCAAATGACTTGTATCGAATTACTTCGGCTTCGACTAAATCATCTTGATTTATTTTCTTGTTTAATGTGGAAGTGAGTTGTTTCAGTTCATTTTTTTCAATATCAAATACATATAAATTATTAGGGCTGGTGCTACTATTTGCTATTAATAATAATTTAGTTTCTGTGTGTGAAACAGCTACGTTTGTGACATTTCCGTTTTTAATTTCGGGCATTTTTAATTGCTTTCCGGTGGCGTGGTCAAAAAGCATAACATTATTTTTTCCGTCTTTGTTTGTTGTAATGACGCGGTATTTTTCATTTTTGCTTAACCACATACTTTCTACATCCCAATTGTCTTTATATAAAATTTCTGATTTTTCTGAATGAATGTTATATTTTACAACATATTTAAATTCACTTTTATCATTCGTTAAATAATAAAAAATGCTGTCATTTTTCTCAAATCCGATGGTGCTAAATTTTGATTTTTCTTCTGCACTGATTTTTTTGGTTTTTTTAGTTTTCTGGTCTAACAAATACAATTCATTATGATCTGTCGTAATGTCGTTTGTGAGCACAACATACCGTTCGTTATAACTCATTCCGGATGGAGAAAACGCTGTTTCATTTTCATATACAACTGAAGGCGACCAATTTATTGTGTCCAACTTTAAAATATCAAAATACCTTGAATCTCTTTTGCTTGATCTTATGTAAAGGTGTTTTTTATCTAAACTCCATCTCAAAAAGCTATTAAGTGAATTCGCCCAAGGTGTCAAATCTTTCGGTTTATCGCCCTTTTTCTCAATAAGATATAAGTGTGTATTTTCATTTCCTCCATCATCAGAAGAAAAAATTACTTTAGTTGTGCCTGGCACATAATCTTCCCCAAAAACGGCATTAGTTTTAGAATTTGTTAGAGCTGTAGTTGTAGTATCAGCGAGATTTAATTCATAAGCATTAAAAATACCGGTTTTATTGCTGGTTATTAACACTTTTGTTTCATCTGCGTTAAAACCAAACGACCATACCATTTCGGAATTATAGAAATCTTCTACACTATATTTTTTCACTTCTTTTTCTGCATCATTACACGAAAAAAGAATCAAAAATGTAGTTATTGAAAATAGTTTTAGAAGTGATTTCATTTTGAAAATGTTTTAAATTAAAGAAGTATCGACAGCTATTCTGTTTGTATAAAATCAAAAGATAAATCGCCATCATAAAAGTCATCTCCGGTTTCAGAAGGGTAGGTTTGACTTGCAGTAAAATTAAATTTGAAGGCATTAATTTGTATGTTTCCTACAACAATTGGATAATTTACAGGTTCATCAGCTGTGTTTTTTCTGCTGAAATAATCGGTTGTATTCATCGTGATTGCATATTGATTATCTTTAATCAATTCAACATCGGGAATGTCAAAAGATAATTCTGAATTGGCAGTTGCTACATTCACTATTTCTGTTCTAAGAATAGTATTTGTTTCTTTGTTCCAAATAGTAATTCTAAGTGTTGGATTTACCGCAGGCAATTTGACCTTTAAAGCTGTAATTTTCCCTTTTACTTTTGGGGTAAAGTCTAATCCAAATTCTGACCCATCGAAAATATTGGGTAATTCAACAATTTCTATTTCTTCATCAAAACCAGTTGCTTGAAGATATCCGTTAAAAAAATTTTCTTCTGTAAAGGTTGTTTCATTATTTGTATCATCATCACTTGAACACGAAAACAAACCCATTGCTATAAAAAGCAAACCGATATTTTTAATATAATTTTTCATATTTTAATGTTTTAATTGAGGTTATTTTAATCAATGGATGTATATATAAAATTTGAGGTTCCTGCTTCTTCACCATTCGCTAACATAGTCATCGACTTAATAAAACCTTGACTGTCATACGTGTTATTATATTCTAAACTAACTCCTTGTGAAGTGCTCATAAGTTCAATTGGTTTTTTAGAATATGGAAATAGATATTGCATAGCTAAAGGACTCTTAAAAATAATACCGAGGTGAAGATTTATCGGATTGCTGTTTGTCATTGATCCTTTTTTGGCATCATCATAAAAGACTACAGCAGAACCTGACCCTTGATTAGAAAAATTATCTTCCAATTCATATTGTTTAATATCTCCGTCTTGCGTGAGCGTAATGGTAATATCATAATCATCATTTGTTGAAAAACTGTATGAATTATTGGCAGGGTTGTAGAGTAACTGAACAAGTTCTTCTCCATCATCATATGACGCTATTTTGCCACCCAGCGTATAAGTAAAATTATAGGTTCTTGATTCACCGTTAACTGTTAATTGGATGGTTGTTATCTGATCATTTTCATATAAAAAATCAAATATAAAAGTTGATTCTAAGCGAAGTTGCTTAACTGTTTTGTCTGGATTATATTCGACTCGCGAATTAAAACTCATTCCTCCAGAGCCGTCAATACGGGTTAACATTTTTTTTCGGCCGGAATTTCTGCTGGAGAATCATCGTTTGAACAAGATAGTATTGAAGTTAGAGTTAGAAATATAACAATTGCTTTTAATAAAGTTTTCATATTTTGAGGTTGCTTAAATAATTTGAATTCAAAGTTGAAGCTTTAAACTTTCAATAAAAACAATCAATAGACTAACAACATTTTAAATAGACTAACGACAAGAAATTGTAACAAAAAAATCCTATATTTGGATAATCCCAAGTTCAATCGATAATAATAAACTTAGTTTATGTTGATAAACAAGGACATATTCAAATTTTATTAAATCAATTAGGAACAAATTTTTATGATTGTTGTATGAAAATCATAAGCAGGAAAAAGTATGATGAAGAGCATTACTATCATTAGTTTTATTTTTTTTACCGCTGTTTTGTTCGGTCAAAATGATGGTATAAAAACTATTGACTCTTTAAAATTAATTTTACAAACTGAAAAAAACATTGATTCGATCATCAAAATCAATAATACCATTGCTATTAACATTAAGAATCATATTTCTTTGGATGATGCTGTTACTCACTTACACAAAAATGTAAAATTCAGCAAAAAACATAAACGTGAATTTGGTGTTGGAGAAAGTTATTTAATCCTTGGTCATATTTACATTATAAAAGCAGAACACGATTCTTCGTCGTATTACCTAACAAAGTCTATTTCGATTTTTAAAAATTCGCCTTTAAAAAACAAATTAGCCAGAGCTTATTACCTAAAATCAATCGTTTATCAAATGCAATCCGATTTTAGTAATCAGTTAAAATATGCACTATTGGCTCAAGAATTTGCAGAGCAAAGCAAAGACTATACATTAATTACAGATAGTGCAAACGCACTTAGCATGTATTATTTGGATCAACACAAGTATAACGAAGCACTGGTTCAAGCCAAAAAATGTGTTAAATATGCTCTTCTTTCAAAAAAAGAAAATAGAATAAATGTTAGTTATATGGGCATCGCAGAAACATATAGACTTTTAAAGGATACTGTTAATGCCAATCATTTTTTTGAAAAAAGTTATAAAGGCACAAAAGCAAATAATCAAAAATTTGAAATTGCTTGGATTTTAACCAATTGGGCAAAATTGAAACCAAATGCCGAAGCTCTACAAATGAGACTTGAAGCTAGAGATATGTGGGATCAACATCAAGTAAACCCAATGAATATTCATAATAATGGAATGATTGGAATTCTGTATCTTTCAATGTATGATGCGGAATCAGATAGTACAAAAAAAATTAACTATTTATTAAATGCAGAAAAACATTTAACTTCAACGATCGAAAAAGCAGAAAATATAAATGATTTGATAAATTTAATTGAATTAAACAAATCGTTATCACGACTGTACAGTATCAAAAAAGACTATGAAAAAGCTTTTTTTTACTTAGAAAAATCAAATTTGCTGAATGATTCACTTAATTCTCAAGAAATAAAAAATAGTTTGGCCAAACTTGAATCTCAAAAAGAAATTCAACTTCGCGACAAAGAAATTCAACTCAACAAACTCACTTTAGAAACCAAAGAAAAACAAAAATGGATTTATATTGGTGGGATTTTACTTTTGGGAATTATCGGAAGTCTGCTTTTTTACCAAAGTAGAAACAGACAAAAAACCAATCAAAAATTACAACTTTTAAATTCTGAATTAGATCAAGCAAATAAAGTAAAAACCCGATTTTTTTCAATTTTAAATCACGACTTACGAAGTCCGGTTGCCAATTTAATTCACTTTCTGCATTTGCAAAAAGACAATCCGGAATTGATGGATGAAGCGACCAAAAATCGAATGCAAAACAAAACTATTTCGGGGGCAGAAAACTTACTTTCTTCGATGGAAGATATTTTATTGTGGAGCAAAGGTCAGATGGAAAATTTCAAACCAGAACCAAAAAAAGTTAGCGTGAATCAATTATTTGAAGACAACAAAAAAGTGTTTTCAGGTTATCAAAACATTACTTTTGATTATCAAAATCCGGATGCTGTTGAATTATTTACGGATGAAAATTATTTAAAAACTATTATTCGAAATCTAACCAGCAACGCAATCAATGTTTTTACCACAACTCCAAAACCAACCATTATTTGTAAAGCTTGGCAAGAGAATGGAAAATCTTATTTAACTATTTCCGATAATGGTCCGGGTGCTTCACAAGAACAATTCAAAGCACTATATGATGACAAAGAAGTAGTTGGAATAAAATCCGGTTTGGGATTACATTTGATTCGCGATTTGGCGAAAGCGATTAATTGTGAAATAGCAGTTGATTCTAAATTGGGAGAAGGAACGTCTTTTATATTGACATTTGATAATTCAACGAAATCTCAACGCAACATTTTATAAACTTCACTTTTATTTGATTATTTTTTTTGATGACAATCTGCAATAAATCATCAACAAATTAAAAATATTAAATAAATTCTTATATTTGAATAACCTCAAGTTGTAGAATTATTTAAAGATGAAAAAATTAACCTGCATTATAGTTGATGATGACGAAATAGATCAATTAATGGTGGTTTCTTTTGTGAAACGTTTTTCGCATTTAGAACTTTTGGGCACTTTTTTAAATGCAGTAGCAGCGTTAGATTATTGTCAAAATAATACTGTTGATATTCTTTTTTTAGATGTTGATATGCCCGGTTTAAGTGGTCTTGAACTTCGAAAAAAACTGGACGAAGTTCCCGTTTGTATTTTCATCACATCACATCCTGAACATGCCGTTGAAAGCTTTGAATTGGACACATTAGATTTTATTGTAAAACCGTTAAAATTTGATCGTTTTACAAAAACAATGGAAAGAATTAATGAATTTATGGAAATTAAAACCAAAGCATTACTTTACGAATCGAGTATCGGAGGAGATTCCATTTACATTAAAGAAGGTCATGAACAAACGAAAATTAAATTGCATGAAATTTTATATTTGGAAGCTTTGAAAGATTATACGCTTTTAGTTACCAATCAAAAAAGACATTGTGTTTTGTCGAGTATAGGAAATTTATTGAAAGAAAGTCACTTTCAATCTTTTGTTCGGGTTCATCGAAGTTTCGCGGTGCAGAAAAATATGATTGAAAAAATCGGAATTTATGAAATTATTTTAAATAACGGCTTTAGCATTCCTGTTGGAAGAAGTTATAAAGAAGATTTAAAATCGATAAATTAAAATTTTTTAAATACCTAATTAGACTACGCTATTAAAGGCGATTTTTTATCAAATTTGAATCTTATATGTTTATTTCTGATGATGGCCCGGCAGCTTCTCAAGAACAATTCAAAGTACTTTATGATGATAAACAAGTGGTAGGAATTAAGTCCGGCTTAGAATTACACTTGATTCGCGATTTGGCTAAAGCAATTAATTGTGAAATTTTAATGGATTCTAAGCTAGGTAAAGGAACAACTTTTACTTTAAAATTATAATTTTGAGTATAAAAAAAGGCCTGATTTTCATCAGACCTTAAAACTTATTTTGATTGAAAATTACAACAATGCATCAATTGCATCTGTGTAATTTTTCTTTGGAGCAACACCAACTTGTCTTCCTACCACTTCTCCATTTTGAAAAACTAAAACCGTTGGAATGTTTCTAACGCCGTATTTTGCAGCAAATTCTTGGTTTGCATCTACGTCAACTTTTCCAACAACAGCTTTTCCTTCATATTCTGTTGCGATTTCATCGATAACCGGCCCAACCATTCTACAAGGTCCACACCAAGCTGCCCAAAAATCTACTACTACCGGTTTATCTGATTTTAAAACTACTTCATCAAAAGTAGCATCTGTAATTGCTAATGCCATTTTATATTTTTTTAATTACTATTCAATTATTTGTACTGCAAATTTAAAAATTTAAAACTTAATGAAGTGTTAATTGAAAATTAGTTTTGATTATGAATGTATTTGTGGAATTGATGGGAATTAAATAATCACATTAAAAGTTAAAATTAAGCTTTGGTGGATTTTTGTGAAGATAAATAAAGTTATCCATATTATCAAATCTTTCAATAACAAGTTGTTTTTTAATATCTGTTCTCAAATCAGAAATAATTGCTTTGTAAGAAGAGAATTTATATGTTTCAAAATTTTGATTTAAATCAATTGGGTTTCGATGAATGTATAAAATTAAATTTCTTAAATATTCATCATTTTCAATTCTCTTTCTCTTAAATGGAGATTCGAATAACGCACCATGTCTATTTTGAACTTTATTAAAAGCTTGTGTATAAGAACTAAAAAGTTTTGCAAATTGCTTACTAACCAGTGAATCGTTTGAATGAAGTCCATTTTCTTGTAAAGCTTTGTCAAAGTTTTGAACTTTGACAAAGCTATCAGAATTCAAATTTTTAACTCTTATCAAAAAATGAAAATGATTCGGCATTAGACAATAAGCATAAACTTCAATAAAATCTGAAAGGTATTTTTTAAATCTTGATAAAAAGAAAAAATAGTTTTCTTCATCTATAAAAACAGAACAACTGTTAACTCCTCGATTATAAATATGATAAAAATGACCGGATTCTAGCGTATCACAGATTATGTTTGACATGGCTTATATTTTTTTAATGTACTAATCCACCTTTGTCAAGGTTTTGAACTTCGACAAAGGTTAACAATCGTTAATTCAACCTAAAATCAACCTGCTTTTTTTCCAACTCACTTAATAATTCATTTGAAATTTGAACTTTCAGTTTACGACTTGGCATACTTAACTTCGTTACCATTCGGATTTCCTCGGTTGGAGCTTCGATTTCTATTTCAATATCTTCTAAATTTTCAATGTCTAAATCATCATCCGAAGCAATTACAACTGGTTTGATTTCTACTTCTTTCTTCACTTTTTCTAATTCCATCACTTCAAACGTAACTGTGTTATCACCTTGAAAAGTTTTAAAAATCGCACTTAATTCGGCAATCAAATTTTGTTGCAATGCCATAATATCCATTTGGATCGTCAATTTTTTAGCAAATTGTGGCAAAACATCTTGCAAATATTGAATCAATTGAAATGTAATTCTCGGATCGCCTTTTTTACCTGTTTCTTTGTTTGCCCATCCTTCACGCACCATCACTTTCATAAACGTAAAATTATTTTGGATGATAAAATGTCGGAATTTTAAATATTCTTCACCATAAATTCTAAATTCGTGGCTTTCGTCATAACCTTCCAACATAAACGAAGCCCAACCTTTTCCGTTTTGAGCAATTCGGTGTTGGACGTTGGTAATAATTCCGCCAAAGCACAATGTTTTGTTGACGTGCTGTTCTAAATTTTTAAGGTATTCTAATTTTGAATTACAGAAATATTTCATCTCAAATCGAAAATCATCTAACGGATGTCCGGAAATATAAATCCCGACTACTTCTTTTTCTTTAGCTAATTTTTCCATCGTACTCCATTCATCGCAAGGCGGAACTAGTGGCTCTGCAATTTGAACATCGCTTGCTTCACCAAACAAACTCACTTGAGCAGAATTTTCATTTTCCTGAAATTTTGCTCCGTAACGAATGGCTTTTTCTAAAAACGTGATATTATCGCCATCGTGATGAAAATATTGTGCACGATGCGTAGCCGAAAAACCATCAAAACCACCGGCTAAAGCTAAATTTTCAAAGGCTTTTTTGTTCGCTGCACGCAAATCAATACGTTTTGCTAAGTCAAAAATGGATTTATATTTTCCGTCTTTCAATCGGTTTTGCACGATGGTTTCTACCGCACCGGCTCCAACTCCTTTGATTGCCCCCATTCCAAAACGAATCGCACCATCATCATTTACGGTGAATTTATAAAACGATTCATTCACATCGGGACTCAATACTTTCATACCCATTCGCTTGCATTCTTCCATAAAAAACGAAACCTGTTTGATATCGTTCATGTTGTTAGAAAGCACCGCTGCCATATATTCTGCAGGATAATGAGCCTTAAGATAAGCCGTTTGATAACCAATCCAAGCATAGCAAGTGGAATGCGATTTGTTGAAGGCATAACTCGCAAAAGCTTCCCAATCTGTCCAAATTTTATCCAACTTTTTAGCATCATGACCTTTTTCAACAGCCTGATCAATGAACTTGGATTTCATTTTATCCAAAACATCTTTTTGCTTTTTACCCATCGCTTTACGAAGTACGTCGGCATCACCTTTAGAGAAACCGGCTAATTTTTGCGAAAGTAACATTACCTGCTCTTGGTAAACTGTGATTCCATAGGTTTCTTTCAAAAATTCTTCGTTGGCTTCTAAATCATATTCTATCGCTTCTTCGCCATTTTTTCTGCGAACGAAAGACGGAATATATTCTAATGGTCCAGGACGATACAAGGCATTCATCGCAATTAAATCACCAAAAACAGTTGGTTTTAAATCACGAAGGTATTTTTGCATTCCAACCGATTCATATTGGAAAATTCCAACTGTTTCACCACGTTGAAATAACTCATAGGTTTTAACATCATCAATTGGAAAAGCATCCGGATCGAGTTCTTTTCCGGTTCGATATTTAATTAATTTAACTGTATCTTTTATTAACGTAAGGGTTTTTAATCCTAAAAAGTCCATCTTCAACAAACCGGCACTTTCTACCACCGAGTTGTCAAATTGAGTGACATATAAATCCGAATCTTTTGCGGTTGCTACTGGAACGAAATTTGTAATGTCACTTGGCGTAATGATCACTCCGCACGCGTGAATTCCGGTATTTCGCAACGAACCTTCCAATACTTTTGCTTGTTGAATGGTTTCTCCGGCTAATTCACCTTGATTGGCAATCGCAATTAATTCTTTTATGTTATCAAATTCATCAGAACGGACGGCTTTTTTTACTTCTTCGATTGAATCGGATAAAAATCGGGCTAAACTCCATTTTCCAGGCATCATTCCCGGAATTAATTTGGCTAATTTATCCGCTTCAAAAAGTGGTAAATCGAGCACACGAGCGGTATCTCTCAACGAGGATTTAGTAGCCATTTTACCATAGGTAATAATTTGAGCCACCTGATTTGAACCGTATTTATCAATCACATATTGCATCACGCGACCACGACCTTCATCATCAAAATCGATATCAATATCGGGCATCGAAACCCTGTCAGGATTCAGGAAACGCTCAAAAAGCAAATCGTATTCTAATGGGTCAATGTTCGTAATCCATAAACAATACGCCACCACTGAACCGGCAGCCGAACCACGACCGGGTCCAACCGAAACATCCATTTCACGAGCGGCTCTGATAAAATCTTGTACAATCAAAAAGTAACCGGGGTAACCGGTGTTTTCAATTGTTTTTAATTCAAAATCAAGACGTTCTTCAATTTCCGGAGTGATTATTTCGTATCGTTTTTTTGCACCCTCGTAGGTAAGATGTCTTAAAAATAAATTTTCACCTCTTTTTCCTCCATCTTCTTCATCTTCGGGAACTAAAAATTCTTCAGGAATGTCAAACTTAGGAAGCAAAACGCCACGAGCTAGGTCGAAAATTTCTATTTTATCAACTACTTCATTGATGTTTAAAATAGCTTCGGGTAAATCGGCAAAGAGTTTTTTCATCTCGTCACCCGACTTGAAATAATATTCCTGATTGGGTAAGCCGTAACGATAACCGCGACCTCTTCCTATCGGTGTGGCTTGTTTTTCACCATCGCGAACACAAAGTAAAATGTCGTGAGCATTGGCATTTTCTTTATCTACATAAAAAACGTTGTTCGTAGCCACCATTTTTACGTCATGCTTTTTGGCTAATGAAATCAACGATGTATTCACTCTGTTTTCATCTTCTTGATTGTGTCGCATCAATTCGATGTACAAATCATCACCAAATTCATTTTTCCACCAGAGCAAGGCTTCTTCGGCTTGATTTTCGCCAATATTTAAAAGTTTATTCGGAATTTCGCCAGACAAACTTCCCGATAAAACAATCAAATCTTCTTTATATTTTTGAATAACTTCTTTGTCAATTCGGGGAACATAATAAAATCCGTCAGTATATCCAATGGATGACATTTTGGCTAAATTGTGATAGCCTTTTTTATTCTTAGCCAGAAAAACCACTTGATAGCCATTGTCTTTTCGGGTTTTATCTTTGTGATTATCGCAGACAAAAAATTCGCAACCTACAATGGGTTTGATAATTGTTTCTGTGGGATTTTCTCCGGCTTCAATTGCTGCTTTGTTTTTAGCTTCGGCAGATTTATTATGGTATAAAACATCGCGTACAAAATGAAAAGCTCCCATCATATTTCCGATGTCTGTCATTGCGACTGCAGGCATTTTATTCTTTACTGCTGCTTTTACCAAGTCAGCAACGGAAATTGTCGATTGTAAAACGGAAAATTGTGAATGATTATGCAAATGCACAAAATCAACATCAACTAACGTTTTTTGGTTTTCAACTAACTCTTTTTTAGGGAGTTCTTTAGGTTGTTCTTTTTGAAATTGTTTCCGAATGGCTTCGGAAGCTTCTTTCAAATTAATATGTTTTAATCCGATAAGTTGAATCTCTTTCGGATTTTGTTCATTAAAATTTTTGAAATAATCGGCAGGAACATCGAGTTCTTCTTTGGTGAAAATTTCTCTTTTGATTAATTCGAGAAAACATCGTGTTGTTGCCTCAACGTCGGCAGTTGCATTGTGAGCTTCTGAAAAAGGAACGCCAAAAAGGTATTGATGTAATTCAGTCAATGTAGGTAATTTGAATTTCCCTCCTCTTCCGCCGGGAAGTTTCAACAGATTGGCTGTTACTTCGGTACATGTATCTAAAACCGGTTTAGAAGTCAGTGGAGAATTTACATTCATCCGATGAAATTCACATCCCATAATATTCACATCAAATCCAACATTTTGACCAACAATGAATTTGGCTTTGCTTAAAGCGATGTTGAATTTTTCGAGTACTTCATTTAAAGGAATTCCGTCTTGTTGAGCCAATTCGGTTGAAATTCCGTGAATTCGTTCGGCATCATACGGAATATTAAATCCGTCCGGCTGCACAAGATAATCCTGATGTTCGACCAAATTTCCCATTTCGTCATGCAATTGCCAAGCAATTTGAATGCAACGAGGCCAGTTGTCGGTATCGGTTAGTGGTGCATCCCATCGTTTGGGCAAGCCGGTGGTTTCGGTATCGAAGATTAAAAACATGCGAGAGTGATTAGTGAAAAGTGATTCGTAATTAGCGGAAAAACCAATTGACAATTCTATTTTCAAAAATACATTTTAAGGAAGAGAATGTCAACTTTAGTTATCAACAAAACAAAAAACCATCCTGATTGCTCAGAATGGTTTTGTTGATGTTATAAAGAAAAAATACTAGTATCTTCCTCCTCCACCACCGCGACTGTTTCCACCACCGCTGTAGCCACCGCCACCACGACTGTTTCCACCACCACCGTAACCACCACCGCCTGAACGGTTGTTGTTAAAGCTTCTTTTTTCGCCTTCCGGTTTTGGTTCTGATTTGTTTACCACAATAGCACGACCTTGAACGGTAGCTCCGTTTAGTTCGTCGATAGCTTTTTGACCTTCTTCGTCATTAGGCATTTCAACAAAACCAAAACCTTTACTTTTTCCGGTAAATTTATCAGTAATTACTTTTACAGAGTCTACTGCTCCATAAGCCTCGAAAGACTCTCTTAAATCTGCTTCCTCAATACTCCAAGGAAGGCTTCCTACAAAAATGTTCATAAAAAATAATATTATTTGAAACAAAGGTAAACTATTAAAATGGCAAACCATCTTAAAAAGCAAACTTTATTTCATAAATTGTTGAAAATAAATAAAAAAGCCATTTCAATTTGAATTTGAAATGGCTTTTTTGAGTTGTTATTTCTTATTAATCTTCTTCGATTCCGGTTACAGGCACTTTATAGAAAACGCCTTGATTGAAATTTAATATTTCTCCTCCTAACGGATTGTTTGCCATGTTCACAGCATTAAATCTAAATGAGCCGGAAACAGTTCCGTTTGCTGCATCAAATTCGGTAATTTTTATTTCTCCATCTCCTTGATATTCTTCTTCCGTAGTCACACCGGTGCTGTAAAACAATTCACTATCATCATAATCAAATACAAAAGTTGCAACTCGTGATTGGTTTTGACCCAAAACATACGTTCCCACATTTCTAGACGGAATTCTTAAAGTCATTGTTTGCAAACGAGCTTTTGCGGTGATTACTAAACCACCGTTTGGTTGCAAAACAGCATCGGAATCAATTGCTCTCCAAAATGAATTTTCTAACCTTCCTTGCACAGAAGGTGAATTAAAAACCACATCTTCTTCGCAGGAAATGAATAAAAAAGCAAGAGCTAAAAGAGAAAAATATTTTTTCATTGTGTTGGTTGTGATTATTTCTAAAGTACAAAAATAGCTTTTCTACCGAATAAACGATATACTTTTTTGTTAAAAACGTTCAAAACACAAAGAATCAAACAATTTAAATAAATTTTAAATCATTGATTTCTAATCCAAAAAACTTTTATATATTTGCACCCTTAATTAACAGAGGTCGAGAACCTCAAAATTTAATCATACGATTATGCCAGTAAAAATTAGATTACAAAGACACGGTAAAAAAGGAAAGCCTTTTTTCTGGATTGTGGCTGCTGATGCAAGAGCCAAAAGAGATGGTAAATTCTTAGACAAAATCGGAACTTACAACCCAAACACTAACCCTGCAACAATTGATTTAAACTTGGACAGTGCTGTTCAATGGTTACACAATGGTGCACAACCAACTGATACTGCAAGAGCTATCCTTTCTTATAAAGGTGCGTTATTGAAACATCACTTGGATGGTGGAGTTAGAAAAGGTGCTTTAACTCAAGAACAAGCAGATGCTAAATTGGCAGCTTGGATTGATGAAAAAGCAAACAAAGTTACTTCTAAAAAAGAAGGTTTAACTAAAGCACAAGAAAAAGCTAGAGCTGAAGCTTTAAAAGCTGAAAAAGTTGCAAATGAAAAACGTGCAAATGCTGCTGCTGATGCTTTGAAAGCTGCTGAAGTAACTGAAGAGGTTGCTGAAGAAGTAACAGAAGAAGTTAGCGAAGTTGCAACTGAAGTAGCTGTTGAAGAAGCTCCTGCTGCTGAAGAAACAAACGAAGAAAAAGAAGCTTAATATTTTGCGATAATGCGAAAAGAAGAATGTTTCTATCTTGGCAAAATCGCTAAAAAATTTAGTTTTAAAGGTGAAGTTTTGGTCTATTTAGACACAGATGAGCCTGAATTATATGAAAATATGGAATCAGTTTTTGTTGAATTAAACAAAAATCTGGTTCCATTTTTTATTGAAAATAGTTCACTACATAAAAATGACTTTCTGAGAGTCAAATTTGAAGATGTTGAGACAGAAGAGGATGCTGACGCTATTATGGGTTGCGAACTTTATCTTCCGCTTTCGTTTTTACCAAAATTAGAAGGTAATCAATTTTATTATCACGAAGTGATTGGTTTTGAAGTAGAAGACCAACGACTTGGAGTGGTGGGAAAAATTGTTTCTATCAATGATACAACTGCTCAACCTCTTTTTGAAGTGCTGAATGGTAATGTTGAAATGCTTATTCCGATGATTGATCAGTTTTTGATTAAAATAGATCGCGATAACAAGAAGGTGGTTATGAATTTGCCGGAAGGTTTGGTGGAGATGTATCTTTAGAAATTTTCAGTCGCAGTCGCAGTTTTCAGTAATCTGGAATCTGGGATCGAAAATCTTCATTCAAAAATCGTTAATCACCGTGTTTCAATTCAAACAATTTTCTATTCAACAAGACCGATGTGCTATGAAAGTAGGCACTGATAGTGTGTTATTGGGAGCTTGGTGTCCCTTAGAAAACAATCCTTTTTCTGTTTTGGATATTGGTGCAGGAACAGGAATTTTATCCTTAATGATTGCCCAACGTAGCAATGCCGAACAAATTGATGCATTAGAAATTGACGAAGATGCTTACGAACAATGCGTAGAAAATTTTGAAAATTCGCCTTGGGGAGATCGTCTGTTTTGTTTTCACGCCGGTTTGGATGAATTTGTAGATGAACCGGAAGATGAGTATGATTTAATCATTTCCAATCCGCCTTTTTATTCCGAAGATTATAAAACCGAAAATTCGCAACGAGATTTAGCCCGATTTCAAGAAGCAATGCCTTTTGAAGATTTGATTGAAGCGGCTGATTTATTACTCTCCGAAAACGGAATTTTTACCGTTATTATTCCATACAAAGAGGAAGAAAAATTTATCGATTTGTGTGCAGAAGCTGAACTTTATCCTATAAAAGTAACTCGCGTAAAAGGAACTCCAACCACAGAAATTAAACGAAGTTTGTTGGCTTTTAAACGTTATGAATTAAGCACATTAACTGCTGATGAATTGGTGATCGAAATCAATCGTCACGAATACACCGATGATTATATCAATCTTACGAGAGATTTTTATTTAAAGATGTAATTACCATTTCACTTTATATGGATACACTTCATGAATCATATTATCTTCATTAATTGTGTAGCCGTTTTTGGCATCTGTTTTAGCTTCTACTATCAAATCATTGGCTCTTTTTTCCTGACCAATTCGTCCTAAACAAAAAGCTTTGTAAACTTTTGCATCCGAAAAATTTTCATATTGCGAGATGGCTTTGTCAAATTCTTCAATGGCTTGCTCCCATTTTTTTTGTTCGTACAAGGTTATTCCGTAATAAAACAAATCGAGGTGGTGAGCTTCTCCTTTTTGTTCAATTTGTTCTGCAATATCAGCTTTAAAAATTTCTTCCGCTTTAGCAAATTCATTCAATTGCAGATGCGATAAGGCAATGTAGAAATTGTAGGTATGATCCATTTCATAACTATTGCCGTGCATTTCTTTGCATTTTTCAAAATCGATGATGGCTTCACGATAGGTTTTTGCAAAAATACATTTAATGTAAGCTCTGTATGACAACCATCGTTGCGGATCATTTTCAACTGCTTTGTCACAAAAAACCATTCCTGCTTCATACTTTTTAATCTTAAATAACGGCATTGCTTTTTGTTGCCATAAATAAGCAATCGTTGGATCTTTTTTGAGTCCTTCATCTAAACATTCTTGCAGTTCTGCCATTTGGTAATACGAATATTTTTTGGCACAATTGTGTACATATTCATCTACAATTTTTTGTTGTGCTTCCTTTATGTTAGCACTTGCTTGACTATTTTGTGCTAGTAATGTAAACGAAAATAATGAAACAACTAGTAAAAAAAACACTTTCATATTTTATGGCTTTAAAAACAATTGGAAAAATAGTTGTTTTCTTTAATCTTTAGGGTTAACAACATGTTAATGACAAAAAAAACACTCTTTGTTAGAATTCTAACGCTGAGTGTTTAAAAAAAACCAACCTAAAAAAATTATAAGCTTAAATATAAATAACCTGCTTTTTTGGTTCGAATACCACCATTTTCATCAAAGAAATTGATGTGATAAAAATACGTCCCGTCAGGTAATTTTTCATTTTTTGCAATCGTTACACGTCCATCAGAATAACCATTAAAAACATTACCATTTGTGTTATATGAAGTTGTTTCATAAACTTTTACACCCCAACGATTAAAAATTTCAACTGTGTTTTGCGGGCATTCTTCAATTCCGTCGATAATAAAGTAATCATTTCTTCCGTCGTCATTTGCAGAAATAGCATTGTAAATCACCACGCCTCTTCCGCCGCAAGGCAAAATATCTTCTGACCGAACGCGAGCTAATGTAAACACACCATACTGTGTAAGCGGATCAATGATGGTTGTTACTTCTTTTGTATTTGCATCGGCCACACCACCTTCGTCAACCCATCTGTTTTGGGCAACATCCCAACGAACGATGTGAATATCTTCCAAAGGAGCTGCATATATTTCTGTTGGCGTTGTATCTTCATCCCAAGAAAGAGTTAGAAAAATATTGCTGTTTCCTGCTGTTTTATCAACAGTCCAATATTCTGCATTATCAATCAATGTGATAATACTTGTTCTATTTTCGTGTGGATAAATTGGATTTGAATTTTCCCAGAAATATTTTCCTGTAAAAGCATCGGTAGAAGATTGCGGAGCAGAAATAGAAGCATATCGAAACTGACCTCCGTCTCCAATTGGAAACTGAAAAAATTGATTTCCATTCTTGCGAACATAACCATCTACATGACTTTGATCTGCTGTATTGATGTGAAATGCATTGTCTTCAAAAACAAATAAACCGCCATGGTTATCATTGTCTACAATTCCTTGTAAAAAATTTGACTCGTTAAACACATTAATTTGGTTTGACAAATGAAATGCAGGTTGAAACAAATTGTTATTAAACTCCACATCAAACAAATCCATGGGAACGGTGCCGGAAATATTCTGAAAACCATAAACACCATTCAATCTGGTTAATCCATTGGATGATCCCGATGAAAAAGTTACTATACCATCATTGTTAAAATGATTGTAAACATAAAAGTCTCCATCATTAATTAATTCACCTGAAGCGTTATTGTCTATTGCTGCTAATGTTCCTGTGATTCCTTGAATAGAAAGAATCCCTTGATTATTAAGCTTTGTTTGAGCCAATAACCCTGCGGTGGCTGAAACAAAAACGATCAATAACTTTATAATTATTTTTATCATCTTATTTGATTTAATTTTTAAACTGAAATTCTATTTCAATTTAATGAATAATATTAGAAACGAACCATTAGTACGCCTGTTGCCGTTCTGTAAAGTCCGCCTACCGGAACACCGGCAGCTGTAGCCGCAACATTATCCGGATAAACCTCACAACCTTCGATGATTGCAGGAGTTAAATCGGCTCCCGTTTTTACAACATGAATAGTTGCTTGTGGCGTGTAAATGTTACCGAAACCAATTTTCCCATTTTTCAGAATCGTAATCATATTGCTTCTATTGGTTGGTCCGCTTCCATTTCCTAATTGAAAATAGGGATCTAACGGAACTGAAAAATTGTTTGGATCACCATCAATAATTGCATTATATCTACCAAAAACCATGCTTCCCATGGCTCCAGCAATGTTTCCTACACCCAAAGTATAGCTGTAATCGGCAATGGATTGATTGTTTAAACCGTATGCCACGGCAATTTCACCATCGGCAATGTTTTCTCTTCCCATTGCTGAAGCAAGATTTCCTGTTACAACATTTCCTTCTCCAACGGTAAAACTTTTGCTGGCATTCACAACGTTGCCAATTCCAATTGCCATTGCATTGTCTGTGTTTACAGTATTATTTTGACCAATTGCACCGGAAATATTTCCTGACACAACATTATTTACGCCTGTTGCAGATGAATTTGGTCCAGAAACAGTATTGTTTGTACCAAAAGTAGCAGAGTTTAACCCAACAATTCCGGTGTTTCCGGTTCCTGCTCGAACAGCTCCTCTAACATCTAAAGCAACGCCATCTAACATATCGTTTGTTCCAATTCCGACATTGCCAATTTGATAGATGTTTTGGGTATTTAAAGAGGCTTTATCAATTGTTCCTTCCACTTGCCACGGTTCAATTTTTAATGAATTTAAGTCAATTGGTGCGTTGTTATCCAATTCATTTGTATAGTATAATTCACCTGTAACCGGATCAAAAAACAAATCTGTATTTGTTTCTGTGCCTGAACCTGCACCGGTTGAAATTCTTTCCCATTTATTAATATACCAATAATAAAATCCGGGAGTAACATCGGCTTGAGTAGCTTCGTTAAAAACAAGTAAACTATTGACGTTTCCATTGTCAATGGTACTTGCGTCTGTTGTGTTTAATAGATTTAGACGTGGGATTAATAATCCTCTCGTATTTCCGTCAACATCAATTGAAGTTACATCTAAATTGGCAGATGGATTTGGAAGTGCATTTCCTATACTAACTTGTGAAAAAGTTGTTGCAGAAAAAAGTAAGGCGACAAGTATAATTTTTACTTTCATAATTATTTTTTTAAAATATAATTTTCTTAGTTATTAACTGATTATCTGACATTTTCAGTTGGATTAAAATTGTTTGATTGGCAATATTTAGATCAGATATAATTGTTTCTTTTGTTATAATTTTCTTTTGATAAATTTTTCTTCCCGTAAGGTCAAATAAAGTTATTTCATTTATTTCATCTAAGGATGATTTTATATGAATTTCATTGTTTTTGACAAATGCAGTAACCGAACCAACATTGAAATCGGGCTGACTTAAATTAGAATTTTGATAAACTATCTGAAATCGATTGTTCATCACACCTTTTTCTGCTTGGAAATGATACGGACTTTCTTTTAAATCGTGGACTAAATTTAAGAAAATATCTTTTAAATAGATTGAAGTGAAATCAAACAAACCATCTATTCCTGCAATAGCGATGGTATATTGACCTTGATCAGGAATAGTTACACCTATTGAAACCTCATCATTGCTATCAAAAGGTAATGGTCTGGCTTGTGTGGTTGTTTTAGTTTCTTCTGCAAAGGAATAGATTTGAAGAGCCGCTATTTCTTTGGTTGTTGCATCAAATAAATCATCTAACCCAAAAGTTGCTCCGTCTGCATAGCCCAAAAGCGTTCTATTTGATGATAAATTCGAATCTAAAATATCTAGCCATATTCGATGTTTTTCAAATGTAAAATCAACAAACTCTGTAAGATTGGATGTTCTGTAAAAATTTGCATTTGTATAATTTTTACTTCGCATCGAATTATTAAAATAGGCAAAATCACTCGCTGCTATTCCGTCTTGCATTTGAACAAAAAATCCTTGTCCGGCTGCAATCATAAAATCATCTTCTAAGGCAGGACAACATGTAGAGCCTAATAAAGTATAAATTATATAATCGTTTGAAGTATAGTTATAGGCAAACGAACCATAAAAAGGATCTTGATAAGATGTTGATGGACTGTTTCCATGTGTCCAAACTCTCACTCCTCCAATAACATTTCCACCGTTTGCAGGAGTATTTCTAAAAATAAATCGTGCCGCACTAATAGCAGATGGATATGGATTTCCTATCAAATTAAAATTATCATCTAAATTAGTGATGGTTTGTCCATTCAATCCGGTATAATCTACTCCGGTATAATCGCCTCGATAAATCGGATAACTCAAATCTCCGTTAAAAGGAACACCACTAAAAGTTGCTTGATACGGTTGATTTGTTGTTTCGCTAAATGAATTGGGTGCCCGAACGATGTATCCTTTGCCTGACTCCATCAAGTTTGCATTTGCGTTTACCCAAATTCCTTGACTGATGTTTCCGCCAGTTCCGTTATTATTATTTTGTAATGTATTCCATTTGTATTTTGGTCCGGTAATTTCTGTAGGGTTGGCCGAAAGATTATTAATATTAAATCCGCTCACTCCTCCATTACCAAAAACTGGAGACGACCAATAGACGTAATCTAATTTTTTCACACTTGCAATTCGATTGTATTCAATATCTCCAATATTTGCAACATTGTTAATTTGAACCAAACTTGCTTTATCATCAAAAATTAGGTTTGCTCCGGTTTCCACAACAACTTCATTTAAAACGGTTAGATAAATTTCCGAAGCGACTGTTACAGTTCTACCTACTTTTACCAAAACCGAGCAAGCATCGAGGCTGGAAGAAATAACTAAATCGTCATCAATAACAACTGCTTTTCCAATATCTGGAGTGGAACTCCAGCTTCCTAATGCGTAGGTTGCAACTGCTCCTCCTAAAGTTAATGTGTTTGGTGAGGTTGGATGAGTGGTTATTGAATTTACATTACATGCTACTAGACCACTTCCGGGAATGGCACCAATTTTTGACAATTTGTCTTGAGCAATGACATAATAGCTCAATGTCCCTGCGGATAATCCGGTGAGAGTGAAGTTCCAAAAACCATTATTTGCATCGCCTGAAACTAAAGTTCCCGCTACACTTGACCATGCACCAGAATTGATTCTATAATATAATCTAGGAATTAAAGTTCCAGAAACATATATTCCGGCATTATCTGTTATTTGAACATTTTCTAAGACTAGTGATGTTGGCACTAAACCGCAACCAGACAGTGTTAAAGGCGAATAAACAATTTCAGGGGCTTGCGTAGTTTCTCCATTAAATTGAACTGCTCCCATGTCTATTGCACTTCCACGGCTTACGTTATTGAAATCTAAATCATAAATCGGGTCAATGAGTTGAGCTCCTAACTCGGCAAAAGTTTCGCCAACAGGTGTCCAAACACCTTCTTGATTGTCAGTTCCTTCTACAAGTGTTACGTTTTGATAAAAACTATTGGAATCTGATCCTGCCATTAGAGTTTTGTACTTGCTCGTACATCCTGAAAAAGAAGGGCTGATATTTATATTTGGATCATTTATTGCAGTGGTGTTATGGTCTATATTAAAACGATTATATTCTGTACCTAATCCATCTCCTTCACAATAAAAATAGGATCTTCTTCCATGAACTGAAGGAGCATAAAACAAATTATTGTTTGAAGCAGCATGATAGTTTACAGGTCTTACAGTTGATTGCCCTGGATTCGTTGACAACTCTGTGATATTGTTATTATGACTTTTAACTGCGGCCAATGCAGAAACATATCCGGAAAATCTTGGCATTATATTGACATATAAAATGTTGTTTCTTAAATCTAAACTTCCACTTCCTACTCTATTAACAAATCCAACGGCTGTACCTCCAAAATGACTAGTGGTGTTACTTGTGACCATTGTATCATTATCACCAATTAAGATTGTGTTGTGATACACTTTATAATTGAGCTCTTTGGTAGATAAAGCCAAACCAAAAATTCCACCTATTTTCGATGTATTATTATGGTATAATTTTGAAATGTGGTTGTTTACAATGGTGTAATCTGAAGCGATTGTATTATCGGCAATTCTGACCCAAATTCCGTTAGTGTTTGCCGGAATATCAACATTAAAAAATGGGGGTATAAAAATTGTTCCTGTCACAGAACAATTGAATGAAATATTAAAAATTTTATTATTTTTAATGAGTCCGTTATGAGAATTTCCTGTTACATAGATTCCGCTTAAATAAATCCTATCGCGTGCAGTTCCGTTGCAGGAAACATTACTAATCGTGTTCCCTAACACAATTGGATTTTCTGCTCTATCCAAAAATACTCCTGCAGCTTCAAAATAGGTTGTCCCTCTTCCCATTGAACCAAAAACTCTTATAATTTTATTATTTTCAACAGTTGTATTTTCACCATAACTTCTAATTCCATATACTTCACCACGCCAAGTTGCACTAGCATCACTAACATTTGAAACCACTGTGTGATCAATAGTGTTGTTAACTATAGATGAATTTGCGTTTGTACTATTAATTCCCATTGCCAAAGCATTTCCTGACGCAGTTACAAAATTTGTAGTGATTTCATTATCCTTCACCAAAGTGTTCAACCCTGAAAGAATTCCTGCTGTTCCGGTGATTCCCGTTTGAGCATTTGCAGTTACGGTTATTATATTATTTTCAATTTCACCTGTACCACTAATTCCATACGTTGAACTAGTGGTTGATGCAATTGCGTTTATACTGATATTAGAATTGTTTTTAACAAAAGCGTTGACTACCGAAATTCCTCTTGCTGATACATTTGTTGCCGAGTTAACCGAAAGTAGCACATTTGAATTACCTAAAATTTGTGTGCCTGCACCAGCAGTCGCACTTTCAATGCCAATTATGTTGGCAGTAGTTTGAGTTGTGGCTGCTAAAGAAAGCATTACATTATTCTGAATTAACGAATTTGCACCGCTATTCAAAATCCCGCTTGCTGTTATGTTTCCAGAATTGTTAACAGCATTTAATTCTACCAATTGATTAATTGCTATTTCAACATTTGAGGCTGTATTTCTAATAACAGCCATATTGCCTGTAATTGCATCAATATTAAACACAGGAGATAAAGTTACTCTGGTATTATTAGAAATGGATGAATTGGCAACCACATTATCAATTCCAAATAAATTTACAAAAACATTTGCTGCAGAATCAAATGAAGGTGCTACTGTAATTTCGTTTAAATTTGTATTCAATATTCCAACAGCATTATTAATCCCTCGAATATTTGTTGATACTCCTGGCATATTTACCGGAGAAATAGTAATTATGTTTCCATTCAACTGATTGCTAACCGATCCGGTTGTTAGTAAAATTCCATTAATTGTTGCACAATGATTACTAATAATAATTTGATTTTCTGAAATAGTAGCTTGATTAACTTTTCCAGATAAAATTCCATGTGTTGTTCCTCCAATATTATTGGTTTGAATAGTGATTATGTTATTTGAAATTGTTTTATCGATTGTATTTAAGCCGTCGTTACAAAATATTCCGCTAACAATTGTATTTCCTGAAGTTGGAGTATCATTTTGAAGTAAGATAGTGTTTCCTGTAATAGAATAATTTATTGCCGCACTAGTTGATGCACTATAAATTCCGTAAAAAACAGAAGCTGTATTATCATTGCCTTTGTTGATTGAAATCGAATTTTGATTGATAGATAATTCGTTTGATGTGACACCTTGATGTGAAATTCCTGTAACAGCCCCATTTGTTCGTAAAGTTTGTCCGCTTGGAGTGGATAGCGTATTTCCTATTATTTCTCTTTTTATTGTCGTAGCAACATCGGCTTGAATAAAATGAATTACATCGGAATGATTTGTATTTAAATAACTAATTTGAACTTGGTTATTAGAAATTGTTAAATCTCCAATAGCAATGTGCTGAAAAATTCCTTTAGCTTCTTTTGAAACCAAAACACTAGTTGCTGTATTGATTAATGAAATTGTATTGCCAAAAATAGTTACATTAGAAGTTGCGTTGCCAATTCTAGACCAAACGCCATACATGCTTTCATTAAGATTATTGGTAATAGCAATAGTATTGTTTTGGCACACATTAATGTAAGTTCCAGATGGCTGAACAACTGACCCGGACCATCCAAATACAATTCCGGCAATTGGAATTGGAGTTAACAAAGTTCCGCTCACACTCGTAACACTATTATTTGAAACTGAAAAATTATAACTTTGATTAACTAAAATTCCTTGAGCAGTTGTGCCTAATTTTTGATACAAAGAGTTGGCTTCTCCATTTCCAATACCAAAATCGGTAATTGTATTTCCATCAATCACCCAACCAGAATCCATAGCAGCAGCCGTATTAGAGCCAATTACAACTATTCCGGAGTTTGCTCCTTCAATAACATTACTTTGTAATGAATTGTCTGAATTTGAACCCAATACACTTGTAGTATTAGCTAGGGTTAAACCATTTACCGCTGTAGTAATTGTGGAGGAATAAACTCCAAACGTGTTTTGATAATTTGATAAACCAGTATTTAATTTTATTGTGCAATTTCTGATTACGTTATTTTTAGCACCATCCGTATTTGAAGCCTTAAAAAAAGCATATCCAAACTCTGTCATATTGTTTGAGGCTATGACGGCATTACTATTGAGTGGGTTTTCAGACACATCAATTCCGTCAAAAGTAATATAATCAGAACCAATAAATTTTATGACTGCATCCATTATCCCTCCGGCAAAATGATTTTCGCCAGCTATTACTATAGGATTCGTTCCTATTCCACTTTTTTGAAAAACAATTGTATTTGTAAAACTTGTTCCTGAAATACTTCCAAAAACGATTCCTCCTGGCAACAAAGCACTTATGCCTGCAGGAGCAATTTCAGTATGATTTACAGCCACATTAAAAACCACAGAACTACTTATTCCAAATGTATTTAATGCAATCGCAGCATCGCTAATTGTGTTATAATCTCCCGGGATTGAATATGTTCCGGATAATGGCATAAGTGCTTCCGACCTATTTAAAACAAGCGAATTTGATTGACAAAAATAATTTGTCAATAAAAAAAACAATATAGATATAAGACTTTTCATTTTCAAAGTTATAAAACCACTCTACAATAAGCTTTACAAACTGATTATTAACCACATATACAATCAACAAATGTAATAAGAATAATAAACATTGCTTGTAGAACAAACGTTATTTGAGTGTAGTATTATTTCTACAGCTCTAAACATTATTAAATTTAAGCAACATAATAAGGTAGACAACGCAACAAATCATTTTAAATCTTATTCAAAGCAATAACTAATGATATAAAATTATAACAATTGTTAATTGATTTGTTACATTTCTTTACTTACTTTTGTCAAACTTAAAATTGATACAAATGAAACCAGACTTATTTCAAGCTCCTGATTATTATTTATTAGATGATTTGCTAACGGATGAGCATAAATTAGTGCGTGATTCTGCACGTGCTTGGGTTAAAAGAGAAGTTTCTCCGATAATTGAAGATTATGCTCAACGTGCTGAATTTCCAAAACAAATTATTAAAGGTTTAGGAGAAATTGGCGGTTTTGGACCTTATATTCCGGAAGAATATGGCGGTGCAGGCTTAGATCAAATCTCGTACGGATTAATCATGCAGGAAATTGAAAGAGGCGATTCCGGTGTTCGTTCTACATCTTCCGTTCAGTCTTCTTTAGTTATGTATCCAATTTGGAAATATGGAAACGAAGAACAACGCATGAAATATTTACCAAAATTAGCCACCGGTGAAATGATGGGTTGTTTTGGTTTAACCGAACCTGACCACGGCTCAAATCCAGGCGGAATGACAACTAATTTTAAAGACAAAGGCGATCATTATTTGTTAAATGGAGCCAAAATGTGGATATCTAATGCTCCATTTGCAGACATCGCTGTTGTTTGGGCTAAAAATGAAGAAGGAAGAATTCATGGCTTAATCGTAGAACGTGGAATGGAAGGTTTTACAACGCCTGAAACACACAATAAATGGTCACTTCGTGCATCTGCAACTGGTGAATTAATTTTTGATAACGTAAAGGTTCCTAAGGAAAATTTATTGCCAAATAAATCAGGTTTAGGTGCTCCGCTTGGTTGTTTAGATTCTGCTCGTTACGGAATTGCTTGGGGTGCAATCGGTGCTGCTATGGATTGTTATGATACGGCTTTACGCTATGCAAAAGAACGAATTCAGTTTGATAAACCCATTGCTGCAACACAATTACAACAGAAAAAATTAGCCGAAATGATTACCGAAATCACCAAAGCTCAATTGCTAACTTGGCGTTTAGGTGTTTTGCGTAATGAAGGAAAAGCAACCACTGCTCAAATTTCTATGGCTAAAAGAAACAACGTAGATATGGCGATAAACATTGCCAGAGAAGCCCGTCAAATACTTGGCGGAATGGGAATTACAGGTGAATATTCAATCATGCGACACAGTATGAATTTGGAATCTGTGATTACGTATGAAGGCACTCACGACATCCATTTACTTATTACCGGAGCAGACATTACTGGTATGCAAGCATTCAAGTAAGTAAACAATAATTAAAATCAATACAAAAAGCTTCTTCATTCGAGGAAGCTTTTTTAGCTTTGTAAAGTAAAACTATCATCCATTCTATTTCGTATTTATAAATAAAAAAAGCTATGAATATTTCTACCATAAACGAAAAAATAAAACCCCAAAAAGAACAATTACTTAATCATTCTTTATACAAAAAAATAAAAACCATTGATGATTTAAGACAATTTCAAGAATCTCATATTTATGCCGTTTGGGATTTTATGTCGCTCTTGAAAGCTCTTCAAGCTACTTTAACTTGCACATCAACACCTTGGCTACCGGTTGGGAATCCGGAAACACGTTATCTTATTAATGAAATTGTTTTGGCAGAAGAAACCGATATTTCGCTTGACGGAAAAAGACAAAGTCATTATGAAATGTATATTGATGCTATGAAATCATGTGGTGCAGAAACTAGACATATTGAATCATTTTTAGAAAATGTGATTCAAACGCAAAACATATTTGTTTCTATCAGAAAAAGTGATTTACATCCAAACATCAAAGATTTTCTCGATTTCACATTTCGTGTTATCGAACAAGGTAAACCACATGAAATTGCCGCCGCTTTCACTTTTGGAAGAGAAGATCTAATCCCGGAAATGTTTACAGCAATTTTAAAAAATTTTCAAAGTAATTTCCCTGAAACCGATTTATCAAAATTGATTTATTATTTTGAAAGACACATCGAGTTGGACGGCGATGAACACGGACCGATGGCAATGCTTATGATAAACGAATTATGTGGAGAAAGTGAAACCAAATGGAAAGAGGTGGAAGAAATTTCCATTCAAGCTTTACATAAACGAATTGGACTTTGGGATGCAATTGAAGAAAAAATTTCACAAAAAGAAGTTTGCTACTAATTGATTTCTACTATCTTTAGTATTTAATTTCAAAAAAATGTCATCACAAACCCGCCTCACACGAGCTTTTGAAAATGCCAAAAGAATTCCGTTTGATAACAAGTCAAAGTTTATTCTTTTTAGCGATTGTCATCGTGGAGATGCAAGTTTTGCAGATGATTTTGCCAGCAATCGAAACATCTACTTTCATGCAATGAACCATTATTTTACTGAAGGTTTTAGCTATTGCGAATTGGGCGACGGAGATGAATTATGGGAAAACTTATTTTTTAAAGAAATTTTTGAAGCACACAAAAACGTGTATTTGCTTTTAAAAAAATTCCACGATTCCAGTAGACTTCACATGATTTATGGCAATCACGACATGGTTTACCGTGATAAAGATTTGGTTAAGAAAAAACTGAGCACTTTTTTTGATCCTAAAACAGAAAAAGATGAACCTCTTTTTCCGGGAATTGAATACCATGAAGCTATAGTATTAGAAAATTCTGAAACCGGTCAAAAGCTATTTTTAACCCACGGACATCAAGCTGATTTTATGAATTATATTGGTTGGAAAATCAATCGTTTTTTGGCTCAGATTTTATGGAAGCCTCTTCAAGTTTGGGGAATTAAAGACCCGACCAGTCCGGCAAAAAATTATGTTGAATTAATTAAAATCGAACGACGAATAAAAAAATGGATAATTGACAATCACAACATGATTACAATTACCGGACATACGCACCGTCCGCGATTCCCTAATACAAATGACAATTCGATTAATTATTTTAATGACGGAAGCTGTGTTCACCCAAGAAGCATAACCGGAATCGAAATTGTGGAAGGAACTATTTCATTAATCAAATGGTTTATTGACACCAAATCAGATGGAACGTTGCAAATTGTTCGTGAATGTTTAGAAGGTCCGGTGGAATTAACTGCTTATCAAAAAAAAGAAATATGAAAACGAGAATCTATCTTTTTTTGATTCTATTTTTATCATTTTTAGGATGTTCTAATGATGATGAAAATACTCAAAACATTCCCATTCCAACTACTAGAAATATCAAGTATTTAGCTTTGGGCGATAGTTATACGATTGGTCAAAGTGTTTGTGCAACATGTAGATTTCCTGCACAATTGAAAGATAGTTTGAAAAATTATCTACCCGCTGCAGATGACATTTCAGTGAAAGTGGTGGCTCAAACAGGCTGGACAACTACCAACTTAAAAAATGGTATCGCTAACGAAAATTTAATAGCAGAATATGATTTAGTAACGTTGTTAATTGGTGTAAATAATCAATACCAAAACAGACCTTTTTCATTATATGAAACTGAATTTCCAGAATTGTTGCAAACAGCAATTGCATTGGCAAAAGGAGATAAAAATCGTGTCATTGTAGTTTCAATTCCTGATTATGCTTTTACACCTTTCGGACAAGGAAGTTCAAATCCGCAGAATATTTCGAATCAATTAGATCAATATAATTTATTTGCTAAAGACCATGCAGAATCACTCGGAATTGAATTTGTAAATATCACAGATATTACTCGAGAAGGATTAAATAATACTAATCTTGTTGCATCCGATAACTTGCATCCATCAGAATTGGCTTATTCTAGATTTGTAGAAAGACTGCTTCCTATTGCAAGAAACATTTTAGGAATATAATTATTGTGCAGGAGCCAATTCAACTTCCAAACCGTTAATTTCCGGTGTAATGTGAATTTGACAACCTAATCTGCTGTTTTCTTTGACGTGATAGGCTTCCCAAAGCATCGCATCTTCGTCAGGTGATTTTTCCGGTAGCGGAACTTCGTTTTCATTCAACACATAACATTGACAAGAAGCACACATTGCCATTCCTCCGCAAACTCCGATAGTTCCTTCTTCTGCTAGTTCATAAGCACGAACCAATTCCATGATGTTCATGTTCATATCGGTTGGAGCTTGGACTTCGTGTGTGGTTCCGTTTCGGTCGGTGATTTTGATGGTGATGTCTTGTTGCATTATTCTTTTTTCTTCTTTAACTCTTCTATGTCTGCTAAATCCTTGTATCGTCCCGTAGCTTTTTTATTTTTGATTAAATCGTCAAAATCAATATAAGGTACTTTAATTTTTTCTAACTCGAACCAATTACAGTTTTTCTTACTTTCTTCAAAAACTAAACCATCAACATGGGTAAGAATTTCAATTTTTCTTGGTTCATTTCCCATACTCCACACATCAAATTTATCGCTTTCAAATTCTTCTTTTGAAAAAATAGGAGCACCAAAATCAAGGTATGCTTTTTTTAAATTGTTGTAATTTTTTGAAGTTTTGTTAATCCACAAGTCTAAATCTCCAGTACTTCTGATATAGCCGTGTAAAATAACTGCGTAACCTCCAACCAATAGAAAATCAACGTCGTGTTTATCTAGAAGTTCTAAAAAATCTAAAAAATCGGCATTAAATAGATTTGTTGGCATGTTTTCGAGTAGAAATGATTGTTCTATCCACTTTTTGAAGTGGATCAGAATTAAAAATAGAGTTAATTATATCACAAGCATAATTTAATCTTTCAACCGGAGATTTATCTTTAAAGAATGTAACATGATCATCTGCTTCTTTGAAAGAAGATTTTGAAGCAATTGTTCTATTCATTTTGTAATCATCCATATTAATTCTTTTAAACAAAGATAAAAATTTATTCAATCGATTTTACAACTGCTTTTTCTGCTTCTTTTCGTGTTCCGTCAAAACCATCAACGCCGGAAACGGTGGTGTATTTCAATACATATTTTTTTCCGGGATTTAGTCGATTATAAACACTTTGACACATTAAGGTGGCTTCGTGGAATCCGCATAAAATTAGTTTTAATTTTCCTGGATAGATGTTTACGTCGCCAATGGCATAAATTCCTTCGATGTTGGTTTGATAATCTAAAGCGTTATTAACTTTGATAGCATTCTTTTCGATTTCTAATCCCCAGTTGGCGATTGCTCCGAGTTTTGGTGTTAAACCAAAAAGTGGGATAAAATAATCGGTTTCTACATTCATGCGTGCTCCGTTGATTTCGATATCAACTGATTCGATGCGTTCGGATCCTTTGAAACCAATGACTTCTGCGGGTGTAACCAATTTTATTTTTCCTGAATTTTTTAATTCTTGTACTTTTTCAACGGAATCTAATGCTCCACGGAATTCGTTTCTTCGGTGAACTAGTGTTACTTCTGAAGCCACATCAGATAGAAAAATACTCCAATCTAAGGCCGAATCTCCACCACCGGAAATGACGATTTTTTTTCCGCGGTATTTTTCAGGATCTTTTACGAAGTAATCTACTCCGCGATCGTTTTGTTCGTAGAATTCGATGTCTTTTAATAATGGTTTTCTGGGTTCGAATGTTCCTAATCCTCCTGCAATTGCTATTGCTTTTGCTTGATGTTGTGTGCCTTTGTTGGTGGTCACAATAAAACTTCCGTCTTCCAGTTTTTCGATGGTTTCGGCGGTTTCTCCCAAGGTGAATCCGGGTTGAAACTGCTTAATTTGTTCCATCAAATTGGTCACCAAATCACCTGCCAATACTTCGGGATAACCCGGAATATCGTAGATTGGTTTTTTGGGATATAATTCGGCTAATTGGCCTCCGGGTTGCGGAAGTGCATCAATAAGGTGACATTTTAATTTTAATAATCCTGCTTCGAAAACGGCGAAAAGTCCGGTTGGGCCGGCTCCAATGATGAGTATATCGGTTTGTATCATTCTTTTAAGTTGCTGAGTTGCTGAGGAACTGAGTTTTTAGGTTTTACTTTGCGAAAATAGTTTTTCTTTTTTCTTTTGGATATGATATTTGTCAGTTAGCACGGCTTGCGTGAGGGATAGTAGCGGAAAGCCCACAGCCACAACGGAGCTTGCGGAGTTGAGGCGAGGACTTGCAGCGGATAGCCCGACCCGTAGCTTGCGGAGGGGCACGCCCAAAAAAAATTTAAGCTACGTTTTCGACTGTTTCGATTTGTGGCACATATTTTTTGATGGTCGTTTCTACACCGGCTTTCAACGTCATTTGGTTTACGCTACAGCCTACGCAGGCTCCTTCGAGTCGCACTTTTACGTGTTTGTCGTCGAGCACATCGATGAGTGAAATATCGCCGCCATCTGATTTTAGGAACGGACGGATTTCGTCTAGTGCTTTTTCGATTTCTACTCTAATTTCTTCGTTTGTCATTATTTCTTTTTTTACCTCTTCCCTCCCGATTAGTTTCGGGACTCTCCAAAGGAGAGGGAGGAAAGCGGATTTTTATTTTTTTACCTCACCCCGACCCTCTCCAAAGGAGAGGGAGGAAAGCGGATTTTTATTTTTTACCTTTTACAGCCGAACATCCGGCCATTGTGGTTATTTTGATTGCTTCAGTTGGTGGTAAACTTTCGTTTCTGTTTACTACTTCCTGCACAACATTTCGGGCAATTTCTTCGAAAGCGGCTTCTAACGGCGTGGCGGTTTGAAGTGCGGCCGGACGACCGTAGTCTCCTGCTTCGCGAATGCTTTGAATTAACGGAATTTCGCCCAACATTGGCACTTGTAAATCTTCGGCTAAATTTTTTGCTCCTTCTTTACCAAAGATATAGTATTTGTTGTTTGGTAGTTCTTCCGGCGTGAAATAAGCCATATTTTCGATGATTCCTAACACGGGAACGCTGATGGATTCTGATAAAAACATTGAAACTCCTTTTTTAGCATCTGCTAATGCGACGGCTTGCGGCGTGCTCACGACAACAGCTCCTGTGATGGGCAGAGATTGCATAATGGAAAGGTGAATGTCGCCTGTTCCGGGTGGTAAATCGATGAGAAGGAAGTCGAGTTGACCCCAATCGGCATCAAAAATCATTTGGTTTAAGGCTTTGGCTGCCATCGGGCCACGCCAAATGACGGCTTGGTCGGGTTTTGTGAAAAATCCGATGGAAAGAATTTTTACTTCGTAACTTTCTACCGGTTTCATTTTTGATTTTCCATCGACCTCAACTGAGATTGGTTTTTCGTGTTCAACGTCGAACATAATTGGCATCGATGGTCCGTAAATATCCGCATCTAAAACACCTACATTGAAACCCATTTTGGCTAACGTTACGGCTAAATTGGCTGTTACGGTAGATTTTCCAACGCCACCTTTTCCGGATGCAATGGCAACAATGTTGCTGATTCCCGGAATTGGTTTTCCTTTGATTAGGTTTGGGTTTTCAGGTTTTTCGGGAGCTTCTACTTTGATGTTGACTTTTACTTTGGCTTTTTCGTACACCAAATCGTGGATGGTTTTGATGATGTCAACTTCTGCTCTTTTTTTGATGTGTAAAGCGGGAGTTGATAATACTAATTCTACCACTACTTCATCTCCAAAAGTGAGTACGTTTTGCACTGCTCCGCTTTCAACCATATTTTTTCCTTCGCCGGCCACAGAAATGGTTTCTAAGGCTTTGAGTATTTCTTTTCTGTCGAGTTTCATAATTTACCTCACCCCAAATTTTGGGCAATTTTGAGTTAATAAAAAATCAGTTTTATTTATACTGAATTTAGATTGCAAAGATAATACGAAAAGTGCAGAAACAGTAGTTAAAGAATTGAAAATGTTTATGGAGGGATAGATGAGCAGTCGCAGTGTTCAGTCGCAGTTTTTCAGTCGCAGTCGCAGTCGTAGTTTTCAGTGGGATTGTGCAAAGGTCAAAGAATAATTAAAATTTCTTGATTTAATCGTTCAATCTATTTTCGATATCCATTCTTTCGTGCAAAACTCGAATGACTTCAATTTCGTTGAATTTATTTTTTTTGAAGAAAATCAAGTGCGATTTAATTTTTGAATATCGGTATGATTTTCTGAGCTTTCCGAAATCTTGTGCCATTTCGAAATTATTGGAAATGAATTCAATTTCGTCGAAGATTAAATTATAGTAACGGTTAGCTTGCTCAACTGACCAGTTTTGGGCAGTGTAAACCCAAATTGCATTTATGTCTTCTAATGCTTTTTCGCTAATTATATAATTGGACATTATTTTTGAAACGAAGCATTTAATTGTTCAAGATTTTTGTTTCTATCAAAATCTTTAATTTTTTTACTTTTTTCGCCCACTTTTAATTCATTGATGAGCGATTTAGTTTTGTTTTCTTCTTGTTCAAAAAAACGCAAAGCTGTTCGAACAACTTCGCTAACGGAACTATATTTTCCTGATGCTATTTGCTCGTTGATGAAGTTTTCAAAATGCTCTCCTAGCAAAATGGAAGTGTTTTTTGCCATACTTTTTTTTACAAATATACCAATTGTTGGTATTTTATAAAATTATTTATTATTATTATTGGATTAAATAATCATCCCACGGTTGAAACCGTGGGCTATGTTTGACTATTTGATAAAAAATTACAACTGATTTTTAGTAAGTAGATTGATTTTTACAATATTGCTGTATGAATTAAATAATTATCCCACGGTTGAAACCGTGGGCTATGTTTAACTATCTGAAGAGAATATTACAACTGATTTTTAGTAAGCAAATTGATTCTCACAGAAGTATATTGAAACAACAAATCATTCTTCAAAACTTCGTATTCGGCATTTAATCGTTGATTTTTAATGGTTGAAAACACAACTGCATCTGTTTTTCCGGTTAAGAATTTTGCTTGCGAAGTGGTAAACATTTTTTCTGCCAAGTCGAGTGAGTTTTTGAGTTTTTCATTGCGTTGCAAGTAGTTATTCTTTTGGGTTTTTTCTAATTCAACTTGTTGATTGATTTTAATTTTTTCTTGTTCTGCTTGCCACTTTGCTCTTTCTGTTTGAATTTTTGCCGCTGCAATTCTTCGGTTATGTTTGAATCCGGTGAAAATGGGTATTTGCAATTGCAGGCCCGTTTGATGGTATTTATTATTATCAAATTGTGTTTGAAAATCATCCACTACCACATCCGGTCTGTTTATCGGAGCAGAATAAAACGTTGAAAATCCATAAAAAGCTGATAAGGTCGGAAGGTTGTCTCCTCGCAGAACACCTACCTCTTTCTTGGAACTTTTATAATTAATTTCGGCAAAATTCAGTTTTGGATTGTTGGTTATTTCAATATTATTTTCATTTGAATTTGTAACAAAATAAGGTTCTAAAATTACATTTTTAGTATTTGTTTCATTATCATTCATCAACTGAAAAAGTTCTTTTTTTTGGTATTCATACAATTGTTCAGATATTAAAATTTCATTCTCTTCTTGTGAAAAATTGAATTGCATATCGTACAAATCACTTTTTGGTTTGCTTCCGATTTCGACTTCTTTTTGAATCCTTTCTAAATTATAAACCGCATTTTTAAACTGTTCTTTTAGAATTTTCAGTTGTTCTTGACTGTATAAAACTTCAAAATATTTTTCGAGTAGTTGCAATTTATATTCGTATTCAATGACTTCTTTGTCGGCTTTGCTTAGTTCGACTTCCAATTTATTTTTTCGAGCTGTGGATAAGTTAGAAAAATCGAGTAGGTTGACACTTGCATTCAAATTCAGGTTATCCCATTGAATGTCAGAACTCACTCTAGCATTGGTATTCGGATCAATAGTAGAACCGAAATTGTAACTATGATTGGCTGTTAATCCAACCGAAGGAACCATTTCTAATAACGGGTGCGTGTAATTTTTCTTGGAACGCAAAATCTCCAATTGCTGAATTTTTATGTCGATATTGTTATTCAAAGCCACATCAAAACACTTTTGGAGTGACCAAGAAATTTCTTGGCCACGCACAAAAATGCTCGAAGTAAATAAGAACACAATTAGTAACCTCTTATTCATATTTTAAGTAATTTAAAACCTCAACTTTAGTAGCTTGGTAAGCTTTGGAAAGTACTACGACCAGCGTTAAAATCAATAGAATTACGAAACCAATGATAAACGGCATTAGCGTAATATCAATACGGTAAACGAAATTTTCTAACCATTTTCCGAGTAAAAAATAAACCGGAAAGAGAGCCAATAAAAATCCGATAAGGCAAAAAACGATGTATTGTTTCGATAAATCTTTTAGTAATGTTTTCGTTTCTGCACCCAACGTTTTCCTGATTGCTATTTCTTTCATTCTACGTTGGATGGAATAGGATGCTAAGGAGAATAATCCGAACAACGCAATCAAAATCACGATGACATTAAGCAAAGAGAAAAGGTTTTTTTGTTTAACATACGTTTCATACGTTCTTGCAAAATGTTTATCTACAAAATCATACGTAAACGGATAATCGCCATCAACCTTTTTAGTCCAAAACTTTTCGATATCGGCTTTTACCATTTCTATATCTTCCGGATTTACTTTTACATATATTTTATTGACATTAAAAATCATCCAATCAATGGTTTTTAAATGAAAGAAGGCCATTGGCGGAATTTCGTTATGTGGTCCGTTGAGATGAAAGTCTGCCACCACACCAACTATTTTAAGTTTTTTTCCATTCCAATTGATTTCTTTCCCTAAAACATCTTTTTCATTCATCATTTTTTCAGCTGTTTCATTAATTAAAATGGATGAAATTGAATCGGATGCATATTTTTCTGAAAGACCTCTTCCTTTTTTTATTTTAATATTCATCATATCGAGCATGCCGAAATCCATACCCATATTTTGACCTTGAATTGTAACATCGTTATAGCTGAAACTTGACGATGAACTTGCTCCGCTTCCAAAAGAAAATGACCCGGTTGCCACTTGTTTAACTCCATTTATTTTAGACAACTCTTGTTTGATGGTTAGATACCTTGACAATAATTTTTCACGCACGCCTTCTTGTGTATAATCATATGGATTTCGGTAATCAATTTGAATGATTTGTTCGCCTTTGAAACCCAATTCTTTGTTTTGCAAATAAATTACTTGTTGGTAAACAATGTAAGACCCGATGATGAAAAACGATGCGATTCCGAATTGAAGAATGAGCATTGCATTTCGTAACCAAACGCCACTTTTACTTCTGCCAAAATTGCCTTTTAGCACTTTCAGCGTTTCAAAATTGGACACGTAAACAGAAGGAAAAATTCCGGCTACGATGATTACGATTAGAAAAATTAATATCAATTGAATGTAAAATTGGCTTCCGTGAATGAGTAAAGTTTTACCTAAAAATTCGTTGTAATACGGCAATGATAATTCTACAATGACTAAAGCTAGTAAAATGGAGAAAGTTGTAATTAATACCGTTTCAAAAATAAATTGTTTTACAATGTTACTTTTAGATGCTCCTAAAATCTTTCTTACACCCACTTCTTTGGCTCTTTGAATGGCGTTGGCTGTAGCCAAATTGATATAATTAACAATCGAAAGAATTAAAATTAAAACCGACAAACCTACCATAATCATCAAAAACTGATAATTTCCTTGTCCTTCGGCATACCCATCTACTTTGCTGTGAAGACGAGCATTTTCTAATGGTTCTAAAAGAATTTGTGTTTGAAATCCGCCTTGCTTTTTCCATTCATCTAAGGTAATTCCTTGTTCTTTTGCCCATTTTAACTCCCGGTTTTCACTCATTAATTTTTTTAATTTAAATGAAACCTTTTCTGAATCAGAAGGGTTTTTCAATTTAAGTAGTAATCCATACGTAAAATTACCCCATTGGTCTTTGTCTTCTTCTAATTTACTATCTATCAAATTGGTTACTGCTTCTGGTTCTAACGATGATTTTCCCGAAATTTTATAAACACCACGAACCACTAATGTTCGACCGGAATAAGTCACTTCTTTCCCAATTGGCTCTTCATTTCCAAATAGTTTTTCAGCTGTTTGATTGGATATTGCAATGCTATTTTTGTCCGGAAGAGGATTTTGAGCATTTCCTTTAATAAATTCAAAAGGGAAAAATTTAAAAAAAGTTTTTTGAGCGTCGATAATCGGAACTATCTCTTTCTTGTTTTTATACTGAATTATTTCATTGTAATACCATTGATTTAAATAACAATACGCATCCAATTCGGGAAATGATTTTTGAAGATATGGTTCTAAAGACGCAACCGAAGTTGACCAATACGTATCAACAGAAACATAACTCACCACGTGCATCACTTTTCCCTTTTCGGGATTCCAAGCATTATAACTTTGCTCATCATTCCAATACAAAATGGCAAAAATCAATCCTGCGATTCCTAAACTCAAACCTAATGTGTTGAGAATAGTGAAAAGTTTATTCTTTTTGAGTTGATATAAAAATATCTTGATCCAATTATTAATCATAAGTTCGCTATTTAATTGGTTACCAAAACATCAACATTTCTACTGTTTTGTTTTTCAGAAATCACCATTCCGTCTTTCATATAAATGGTTTTTTGTGAAAAAGAAGCGTCATAATCAGAATGCGTCACCATTAAAATTGTGGCTCCGTTGGCGTGTAAATCGGTTAACAATTCCATCACTTCATTACCATTTTTACTATCTAAATTTCCTGTAGGTTCATCGGCCAAAATGATTTTTGGATCATTTATTAAAGCTCTTGCCACAGCCACTCTTTGTTGTTGACCACCGGAAAGTTGTTGTGGAAAATGTTTTAAACGATGTGAAATCGCCAAACGTTCGGCAATTGCTTCTACTTTTTTCTTTCTTTCTGAAGTTGGAACATTGTTATAAATAAGTGGTAATTCGATATTGTCAAACACGGAAAGTTCATCAATCAAGTTGAAATTTTGAAAAATAAATCCGATATTTTGTTTTCTGATTTTTGATTTTTCAGATTCGGATAAACCATTCATTTCCTGATTCAACAATTGATAACTTCCTCCCGAAGCACTGTCTAACAAGCCCACAATATTGAGCAAAGTTGATTTCCCGCAACCGGATGCTCCCATGATGGTGATGAATTCGCCTTGATTGACAACCAAATCAATTTCGTTTAATGCTTTGGTTTCTACTTCTTCGGTTCGGAAAATTTTGGATATTTTTTTGATTGTGATCATATTGTTCATTTTTTGATTGATGATTAATTTTTATTTAAATTTAAAACTTCTACTTCGACATAATCTTTATAACCGGAAGTTATTACTTTTTCTCCAACTTTCAATCCGGAAAGCACTTCATAATACAAAGGATTTTCTCTTCCTAACTTAATTTCTCTGCGTTCTGCTTTATCACCATTGACAACAAAAATCCATTTTCCGGCGGTTTCCTGATAAAAACTTCCTTTTGGAATGACGGTTGATTTTGTTTTTTCGGATAATAAAAGTCGTACTCCAAAGCTTAATCCCTGACGCAAATCGAGTTCTTTGTTGTTTTCAAATTGTAATTCTACTTGAAAACGACCATTTTTTACTTCCGGAATTACTTTGGAAACGATAACTGAAATCATTTTCTCTTTGTATTCGATGTTTGCTTTTTGACCTTCAGACACTTTTTCCAAATAAAATTCATCCACATCAGCCATTAATTTATAGCCTTTCATCACATCAATTTTACCGATGGTTTCTCCGGCTGAATAATTTTTCCCCAAGACGGGTTCAAACGATGAAAGTCTTCCTGCCAAGGTTGCCACCACTAAAAAATTCTTTTTATTTTCACGTAAAATTTGCAAACTTTTTTGCATAATTCCTTGCGATTGATTGATTTGTGCGATTAAAATTTGATTGTCTTTTTTCTCCTTTTGAACACTTTGTTGAATGATATTTTTTCGTTCGGTTTGATACCTGAAATTTTCCTGCGTAGTTTCCCATTCATTCTTGGAAAGAATTTCTTGTTTGTATAATTTCTGATTCAAGTCATATAAATTTTTGGCGTCAAAATAATCGTGTTCAATCGAAATTAAATCTTTTGCTAAATTTAATTCTTGTGTTCGTAAATCAAGTTTGGCTTTATTCAAATTATTGATTTGTTCAATCATCGCCGTTTCCTGATTCATAAAACTTAATTCGGTATTTGGGTTGTACAATCGTGCTAAAGGCTGACCTTTTTCGACAAAATCTCCGTTTTCAACAAAAATTTCCTGAGTGGAACCACCTTCAATTACATTAATCAGCATCGAATTTAAAGGTTCAACTTTCGCCTGAAAAACAATATAATCTTCAAAATTTTCAACCATTACCGATTTAATGGAAACTTCCGAAGAAGAAACATCCAAACTTCTTTTTTTGGTCATACTCATTACAACCAAAACAGTCAATAGCAAAAAAACTACGGAAGCGATCAGTATGTATTTATTTTTTCTATTTTTACGAGGAACGATGGTGTCCATACTACATTTATTTGTAATGGTTTATATCAATTTTGTGCCAAAAATTAAAGTTTTGTAACGCATTGATTTTTAACTCATCTCAAAATCAACAAAAAATCGAGTGTTCATTTTCGGACACAGATTGTTCACAATTGAACAGCTTATGAAAAAAACAAATGCCAACATTTTAATCATTGACGATCAAGAAGACATTCTTTTTGCTTGTAAAATGGTTTTGAAGAAACATTTTGAAACCATTTTTACGATCAATAATCCGAAAAAAGTAGTTGAACTTCTAGCTGATAATGAGATTGACGTCGTTTTGCTCGATATGAATTACCGTATTGGTTTTGAAGACGGAAGAGAAGGAATTTATCTATTAAAAGAAATCAAAACGCTTTCACCAAAAACGACTGTGATTCTAATGACGGCTTTTGGAAAAGTGGAAACCGCCGTTGAAGGATTGAAATTAGGAGCTTTTGATTATATTCTAAAACCGTGGGACAATGAAAAATTGGTTTCGGTTGTGAAATTTGCTGTTGAAGAAAGTCGGAAAGTTAGAAAGAAAATTATAAACTCAGAAAAGTTAGATTCTTTTTTCATCGGAAAATCGACCGCTATTCAAAAAGCATATTCTTTAGCGGTTAAAGTAGCTAAAACCGATGCAAATGTGTTGATTTTAGGCGAAAACGGAACGGGAAAATTCGTTTTAGCACATTATATTCATCAACAATCCAACCGAAAAAAAGAACCATTTGTGCACGTTGATTTGGGTTCGTTGAGTGAAAGTATTTTTGAAAGTGAATTGTTTGGTTATGCCAAAGGAGCTTTTACCGATGCTAAAAACGATACACCCGGACGATTTGAATCGGCTCAAAACGGTACGATTTTTTTGGATGAAATTGGTAACGTTCCGTTGCATTTGCAAACTAAACTATTGCAAGTAATTCAAAATAAATCGGTTACACGAGTGGGTGAATCCAAGGCTAGGCCGTTGAATATAAGAATTGTTACGGCGACAAATCTTGATTTGAGAAAGGAAGTTACCGAAAAAAATTTCAGAGAAGATTTGTATTATCGCATCAATACGATGGAAATTAAACTTCCTTCGCTTCACGAACGAAAAGAAGATATTGTTCCGTTGGCAACTTTTTTATTAGAAAAAATTACTGAAAAATATGAGCGAGAGGAAATTGTTTTTGATGAAAAAGCGTTGGAACAAATTCAGAAACACGCTTGGAAAGGAAACATTCGCGAGATGGAAAACCGCATCGAACGTGCTGTAATTTTGTGTGAAAATAATACCATCAAAAGTGCTGATTTAGATTTGGATATAATAAGCTTTTCAACCTTTGAAATGGAAGAAATGCCTTTGTCCGACATTGAAAAAATTTCCATTGAAAAAGTGTTGCATAAAAACAATTTCAACATTAGCAAATCGGCAGAAGAACTTGGACTATCACGAGCAGCTTTGTACCGAAGAATGGAAAAATACAATTTAGGTTCAACCGATTAATCAAAAATAGGTTTGAAAAATTTAAAACTATATCATCAACTTTTTATCCGATTATTACTATTGCTTTTAGTATTTATCGGTAGCTTTTTGTTGTTGTATAACTCCTTAGTTTATTCAGCAATTTTTGGCTTTTTGGTTTTTTTGTTAATGGGAATTGAGTTTTTTTCCTTTCTTCGAAATACGTTTTTATTTTATGATAAAACCATTGCAGCGATTTTAAACAATGATTTTTCGGCGGATTTTTCTAAACATAAATCGTATGATAATTACAAAAATTTGTTTCGATTATATGATTCATTGAAACAAAATCAAAACGAGCAAGTTTCGAAAGATTTGGTTTATCGATCCATTTTAAACAACATTGAAACCGGCGTTTTAATTCTTCAAAAATCAGAAGAAGACTGGAATATTTTTTTGATGAACGACTATTTTTCGAGTCATTTTATGGTTCCGAAAATGTCAAAATGGATGTATTTAAAAAATCAATTGCCTTCGCTTTGCGAAATTATTGAAGAACGAAATTTTGAAGAATTGAAAACGTCTTTGCAAATTAGAGTGAACAAAGAAGACGCACAAACGTTTATGCTTCAAGCTTCAAAAACAAAAGCTTACGATCAGGAATATTACATTGTTTTGTTGGATTCCATTCAGAAAGTAGTTGAGAAAAAAGAAAAAGAAGCTTGGATTAATTTGATGAAAGTCATCTCGCACGAATTGATGAATTCGATTACGCCCATTCGTTCGCTTACGCAGAATTTGAATGAGTTAATGCAACAAGATTCGCTTTCAAAAGATGATTTAGACGACATTAAAGAAAGTGTTTCTACAATGATTCACCGCAGCAATCATTTGCAAAATTTTGTGGAAAGCTATCGAAAAATTGCAATGCTTCCATCGCCTAAAAAGGAAAAAACAGAGTTAAATCAGTTGATGAACAACGCACTTCAATTGATGAATCCATTGTTTAAAAAGGAAAATATTATTCTTAAAAATAACATTTCTTTCAATAGATGGATTATGGTTGATTCACTTCAAATGGAGCAAGTTTTGATTAATTTATTAACCAATAGTTTGTATGCATTAGAAGGAAAAGACGAAAAAATCATTGAAATTTCGGCTGAACAAAAGAATAAACGATTATTTATTTCTATTTCCGATTCAGGAATTGGTATTGATGCAGAAATTGAAGATAAAATTTTTCTGCCTTTTTTCACCACTCGAAAAGAAGGAGCCGGCATTGGCTTGACCTTATCAAAAAATATTATTGAAGCTCACGGCGGTTATTTGAATTATCAAATGGATGAAAAAAGAACGCGTTTTATTATTTGTTTGTTGGAGTGAGATTTGTGATTATTTGTAAATTTTTGAATAATTAGGAAATAATTACAAATCACTAACCTTCGGCTCCCAAAAAACCTTCTCAAAATCAACAATTTGATTATCAATTACTTCAACACCTTCGCTTTCTAACAGTTGCTGCATTAAATTTGTTCCTTGAAAGTGATGTTTTCCTGATAGCATTCCTTTTCGGTTCACAACTCGATGTGCGGGAACGTCTTCCCTATTGTGCGAAGCATTCATCGCCCAACCCACCATTCTGGCAGAACGAGCCGTTCCTAAAGCTTTGGCAATTGCTCCATACGAAGTAACTTTTCCGTGTGGAATTTGTCTGGCGATGGCATACACTCTTTCAAAGAAATTTTCTTCCATCTTTCAAAGTATTACCTATAAACAATTTTGAAAAGGGTAAACAATGCTACTAGTCCGGTTATGGAACCAATGACATAATTGATGTTTCTGGATAAGAAAGAATCCTTTTTTTCTTTTCCCTTAAAAAAAGAAATATACCCAAAAAACACTAAAAAAGCAGCAATGGCTGAAGCTGCCGAAAAAGAATAAATAAAGAACGTATCAAAATTAAAATAACCATACGAACCCAATGTAATACTCACAAAAACATAATATGGAATTGGAAATAAATTGAGCGAAGACAACAACATTCCTAAAAAGAAACGACTGGATTTGCTTCGCATTTTAATTTCTTCTTTCTTTTTCTTGGTTTTAGGTTTTTTTGCTATCCATAAAAAATAAACCGTTAAAACTGTAAAAATCACTAATCCAATTTCTTGTAAAACGGCACTAATATCGGCTCTTCTATCAATAAACCGAGAAAACAAAACCGCTAGTAACGTTTGAAAAAAAACAATTATCGAAGCTCCAAACGCAAACCATAACGCACGATTTCTACCGTCTCGCATACTCACTTTTGCGGCAGTCATGTTGAGCAATCCTGGAGGAGTTGTTCCGATAGCTGCGGCCGAAAGCCCGAGGATGATAGGAAGGGTGAGGTTCATTTATGGCGTTTTACTTTATTTTAAATTGAATATATGTGATTGCTTTATTAATTTCTAAATATTGTTTTTCATAAAATGTTTGAATGGCTGTCACCACTTCGGGTGAACCTTCATTTCGGTACACATTATGGTTGGCATACATCACTTCATGACCTTCACCGTGCAATAGACCGAGTGTGTAGCCGTGCATGAATTCGCTATCCGTTTTCAAATGAACAATTCCGTCTTTTTTGAGTACTTTTTTATAGCGTTGTAAAAATTCGGTATTCGTCATTCTGTGTTTTGTTCTTTTGTATTTGATTTGCGGATCGGGAAATGTAATCCAAATTTCATCCACTTCATTTTCGGCAAAGCAATATTCGATTAATTCAATTTGTGTGCGAAGAAAACCAACGTTATTCAATCCGGTTTCTACAGCTGTTTTTGCTCCTCTCCAAAATCGTGCTCCTTTGATGTCGATTCCGATAAAATTTTTATCCGGATAACGTTCTGCTAATCCAACGGAATATTCTCCTTTTCCACATCCTAATTCTAAAACAATTGGGTTATCATTTTTAAAAAAGTTTTTATTCCAATTTCCTTTCCATTCAAAATCGCCTGAAACGACTTCTTCTCGGGTTGGTTCTATTACATTTTGAAACGTTTCATTCTCTTTAAAACGCTTTAATTTATTCTTACTTCCCACTTAATTTAATTTTTTGGTAAAATTAGGGAAATATACCCAATCAAAATTAGTACTACCTTTACAGTTATTAAATGAGTTATTAAGACTTGGAAACTGCCAAACCAAAAATTCTCGTTGCTCCATTAAATTGGGGCTTGGGACACGCCACACGATGCATTCCTATTATCGAAGCTTTGTTGGAAAACAATTTTGAACCCGTTATCGCTTCCGATGGTGTTGCTTTGCACATTTTACAGAAAGAATTTCCTGAATTAATTTTTTTGGAATTACCTTCCTATCAAATAGAATATGCCAAAAATGGAGCTTTTTTTAAGTGGAAACTGATTAAAAACAGTCCAAAAATGATGGAAGCCATTTATATGGAAAGAAAATTGGTGAAAAAGTGGGTGAAAGAATACGATCTTTCAGGCATCATTTCCGATAATCGATTAGGGATTTATTCTAAGAAAGTGCCATCTGTTTTTATCACCCATCAATTGAATGTTTTAACCGGAAATACCAGTTGGATTACCAGTAAATTGCACCAATATATAATTAAAAAATATGAAGAATGTTGGGTGCCGGATGTGGCAGAAATTCCGAACCTGACAGGAAAATTAGGGCATTTAAAAAATCCGCATTTTAAAATCAATTACATTGGTCCGTTAAGCCGTTTGAACAAAAAAGAATTGCCAAAAAAATATGATTTAATGGTGATTCTTTCCGGACCGGAACCGCAACGATCGATGTTGGAAATGCATTTGAAAGAAGAAATCAAACGCTATGTTGGCGATGTTGTTTTTGTTCGTGGCATCATTGAACCAGAACAAAAATCGGAACAAATTGACCATGTTACTTTTTATAATTTTATGACTTCCGGACAACTTGAACAAACGTTTAACGAAAGTGAATTAGTGCTTTGTCGTTCGGGTTACACAACGGTTATGGATTTGGCAAAATTGGGTAAAAAAGCTTTTTTTATACCAACTCCAGGACAATTTGAGCAAGAATATTTGGCTAAGAAATATAAAAAAGACGGTGTTGTTCCGTTTGCAAAACAGGAAAAATTTGTAATCGAAAATTTATATGACGTGGATTTATATAAGGGATTACAAAGTTTTAAAAACGATTTGAATTGGAAGAATTTATTTCTGCTTTTCGAGCGTAAATGAAAATTCTGAACCCACTCCAAACTGACTTTCTACGTAGATTTTTTCGTTGTGACCTTCGATGATATGTTTCACAATAGCTAATCCTAAACCGGAACCACCTTCGGAACGAGCTCCACTTTTATCGACTCTGTAAAAACGTTCAAACAGTCTTGGAATGTGTTGTTTTTGAATTCCTTCGCCGTTATCAGTAATTCGGACGATGATTCTGTTTTTTACTAAATTTTCGATGCTCACTTCGGTTGTTCCGCCTTCTCTTCCGTATTTGATGGAATTCATAACCAAATTGGTAACTACTTGTTGGATTTTTTCCTGATCGGCTCGCACATAAATCGGGTTGGAATACTTTGTATCAAAAGTTAATGTGATATGTTTTTTGGAAGCTCGCATTTCGAGTAATTCGAAGACATTTTTCACCAATTCTACGACATCAAAAATAGAATATTCAAGATTTAAATCACCCGTTTCCAGTTTTGTAATCATGTCTAAATCTTTTACGATATAGATTAATCGCTCCACTCCTTTTTCGGCTCTTTCAAGGTATTTTTTTCGAAGGGTTTTATCATTCATGGCTCCATCCAAAAGTGTAGCAACGTAACCTTGAACTGTAAATAGTGGTGTTTTTAATTCGTGCGAAACATTTCCTAAAAATTCTCTTCGGTATTCTTCGCGGACTTTCAGGGTTTCAATTTCGAGTTTTTTATCGGTAGCGAATTTTTTCACTTCTTTCGTTAAAGTAGCCATGTCTGTGGTGATTGGCTGACTTCTAAACGTAGTAGAATCTAATAACGATACATCATCGTAGATTTTTTTTACCCTACGGTAAATGAAACGTTCCACTCGATACTGAATTACAAAAAAGGAAAAAAGGTAGATGGAAAGTCCGAAAACAGTAATGAACAGCCAATTTATTTCATAAAAAAAATAAGTCGTCAACACTAAAAACCCAATGGAAAACAGGGAAACATAAAGTGCCGATTTTATAGCAAATTTGTATGTTTTTTTAAAACTAATAGCCATTAAAAACAGTTTTCATTTGGTTAATATGCTCTCAAAAGTAAACTATTTTCAACAAAAGAAGAAATTGAATTATACTTCCAGTTTGTAACCAACACCTTTGATGGTTTTAAAAAGATCGTCGCCAATTTTTTCTCTTAATTTTCTAATGTGTACGTCGATGGTTCTTCCGCCAACAACTACTTCGTTACCCCAAACTTTATCTAAAATTTCTTCTCTTTTGAATACTTTTCCGGGTTTAGAAGCTAATAAATAGAATAATTCAAATTCTTTTCTTGGCAATACAATTTCTTTACCGCCTTGAATAATTTTGTATTCTTCTCTGTTTACTTCAATGTTTCCAACATTTAAGACATCACTTTTGGCTTCATCTTCTTTCAAACGACGTAGAAGTGCTTTCACTTTACTTACCAATACTTTTGGTTTGATTGGTTTGGCGATATAATCATCGGCTCCGGCTTCAAAACCGGCTACTTGTGAGTAATCTTCACTTCTTGCAGTTAAAAATGCGACAATAACATTGCTTAATTCGGGAATCTTGCGGATGTGCTCACAGGCTTCCATGCCATCCATTTCCGGCATCATCACATCCATGATAATTAGGTGTGGTAATTCCTTTTTTGCTTTTTGAACAGCTTCTTTTCCGTTCACAGCAGTAACAATCTGATAGCCTTCTTGAGCTAAGTTATACCCTACAATTTCGAGTATATCTTGTTCATCATCAACTAATAAGATCTTTATTTCCTTTTTTTTCATATCCAAAATAGTGTGCGTTTTGCGATGTAAAGGTAAAGATAATACAAAATGATTTACGTTGTTAACGGTAATTTAATCTGTTAACGTTTTGGTAACTCAATTGAAACAAAATCGTAACAAGTGGGTAACATCAACTTTACAAGGTAGCCGTTATTTTGCACAAAAATTAAACAACACATAATGAAACTTAAATTTTTATTATTATTTCTTTTAATCGGTTCATCCCTATTTGCACAAAAAGGCACTGTTTCGGGTACTTTAACAGACAAAGACATGAACAATGAGCCACTACCTTTTGCGAATGTTCAGATTAAAGGAACAACTATTGGAACAACAACTGATGAGAATGGAAAATATGCATTGAGTGTTGAACCGGGAAATCACATAGTACAGCTTAGTTTTTTGGGTTATGAAACGATTGAAGTTCCTGTAACCATCAAAGAAAATCAAACAGTTACTGTAAATAGAGCTTTGACAGCAGGAGGCGGAATGATGCTTCAAGATGTTGTAGTGCAAACTACAGTAAGCCGCGAAAAAGAAAGTGCTCTACTTTTAGAACAGCAGAAAGCCGTTGAAATTAAGCAAAGCATTGGTGCACAGGAACTTTCTAGAAAAGGAGTTAGTGATGTTGCTGGTGCTGTAACTAAAACCACTGGGATTACAAAACAAGAGGGTTCGGGCAATATATTCGTTAGAGGTTTAGGAGATCGTTATAATTCAACATCTATGAATGGTTTGCCAATTCCTTCAAATGATCCGGAAAAGAAAAATATAGGTTTAAATTTATTTTCAACTGATATTGTTGAATTTATATCAATTGATAAAGTTTACAACAGCAGAATGTATGGAGATTTTGCAGGAGGAAATGTAGACATTGTTTCTAAAGATTTTAGAGGTCAGAAGTTTTTACAGCTAGAAATAGGATCATCCGTGAATACAAATGCTGTAGAACAAGATGTTTTCAACTTACAACAAGGACAAAATAAATTTGGTTTTACAAATGCTGAAATTCCTGCAAATCCGTTGAATGCTTTTACTTTTGAAAATAGTTTAAACCCAGAAAGTGCAAATCCAATTGGTTCAAATTTTGTATTAAAAGCAGGTAGATCATTTTCAATTGGCGAAGAAAGCAAATTGAGCCTTTTTGCTACTGCATCTTTTGATAATGGATTTACTTACCGCGAAGGTATTAATCAAAGTGTGAGTGCTCAAGGTGCGAAAATTAAATCATTTGACCAAAAAACGTACTCCTATAATACTAACACAACAGGTATGTTTAATGCGGGTTATAAATTAAATCCGAATCACAAAATCAATTATAATTTTCTGTTTGTAAATACTTCTTCTCAAGTGAAAGATGAATATTATGGATTTATTCGTGATATTGCTGAAAATGATAACGGTTTAATACAAAGAGGAACATACAATCAAAATCAATTGATGGTTAATCAATTATTAGGTTCACACAAATTGACTGATAGAATTGAATTTAACTGGGGCGGTTCATTCAACAGAATTACAAGCGAAATGCCTGACAGAACACAAAACACTCTTTTTTTTAACGAAAATCAGAATGGCTATGTCTTTGCAATCAACACAACATCAGATAATCACCGCTATTATCAAAATTTAACTGAGGATGAGTTAGCGGCTAATATTTCTTCAGATTATAAATTTAAAAAAGACAGTGAAGATAATTTCAGAGGAAAGCTAACAATTGGATATAACGGTCGATTCAAAAACCGTGATTTTGAAGCAACTCAATTTAACTTTAAAATTGCAAACAATCAATCGACAACAGTGGTTGATCCAAATAATTTAGATTCATTTTTTAATCAAACTAATTTTAGTAATAGTTTATTTACCGTTGAAACTTTTAGTGGTGACTTAAATCCACAAGTTTACGATGGTGAACAAAACATTCATGCCTTTTTTGGCCAAGCAGAATATAAACTTACTTCAAAATTAACATCGGTTTTAGGAGTTAGAATGGAACAAGTTTATCAAAAAGTTTCATGGAAAACCCAACTTGATAATGAAGGTAATAAAAACTCATTTGAAAGAAACGAATTTTTACCAAGTTTAATTTTAAAATACGAATTAAACGAACGCAATAACCTTCGATTTGGAGCAAGCAAAACATACACTTTACCTCAGTTTAAAGAAAGAGCATTATTTGTATATGAAGATGTAACAGAAGTAAAAGTTGGTAATCCAGATTTGTATCCTTCAGAAGATTATAATGTTGATTTTAAATGGGAGTTTTTTCCGAAAAAAGAAGAAGTCATTTCATTAACCGCTTTTGGTAAATATATATTAAACCCTATTAATGAAATAACATTAGCATCGTCAACCAATGATATTTCATTTCTAAACACTGGTGATACAGGTCATGTTTTTGGTGTTGAATTTGAAATTAGAAAAAACATTTATGAATTTGGTGCCGATAATCAAAACAAATTAACAGCCGGATTCAACGCATCTTATATGCAAACCAATCAAGAACTAGATTCTGAAAAAGTTAGAAAAGAAACTAATTATAACATCAACTTAACCAATACAGAAGATAGTTTTACAGGGGCTTCTGATTTATTATTAAATGGTGATATTTCATTTTTTAAAGAATGGAAAAACGAAGCAAGCATTATGTCAACCCTATCCTATTCCTATTTTTCAGATCGTCTTTATGCTTTAGGTACAGAAACAAAAGGAAACCTTGTTGACAAAGCCGTTGGAACTTTAGATTTTATTGTTAAAACAAAATTAAACAAACATTTAGGACTAAACTTAACTGTTAGAAACATTCTTGATCCAACAGTTGAAAGAACTCAGGAAAATAGTAATCAAGACATAACTGTTTTGTCATATAAAAAAGGAGTGAATTTTAGTTTAGGTATTAATTATCAATTCTAAAAAGAAAAGAAATATAAATCAAGCCTCAAATTATTTTGAGGCTTTTTGTTTCTATAAAGTAATAATACCGTGTTAATTGAATTAACCTTTTGTTTACAAAAACAACAACGTATCATAACCAAACATTCACACTAGCTTAACCTCTCTAAAAAAAAGTTTCTTCAATTTTGCATCAAATATTAATCAACAATAAAATACAACACAAATGAAAAATTTATTTAAAATCTTAGGAGTTGCATTGATTTCTTCTTTTGCATTTACTTCCTGTTCTAATGACGATGACAACAACGGACCTTCATCTACATTTGTTCTAAACGCAAGTGATTTCAAAGGCGATATAAACGATGGTGAAGTTGTTTTAAATTCAGGAACAGTTTACAAATTAACTGGAAAACTTGTTATTAATGATGGTGCAACTTTAACTATTCCAGCAGGAACCAGAATTGAAGGAACTATTGGAACATCCTATATCGTAGTTGCTCAAGGTGGAAAAATATTTGTAAATGGAACATCTTCAAACCCAGTTGTAATGACAAGTGACAAAGCTACAAAAGCTCCAGGTCAATGGGGAGGATTAGTTATTTGTGGTAAAGCCCCAATCAATAAAGGTTTAACAGCATCTGCTGAGGTTTCTGAATTAACTTATGGTGGAACAGTTGCTAATGATAATTCAGGTTCTATCCGCTATTTAAGAATTGAGTATTCTGGTTTTGCTTACAACAGTGAAAAAGAATTTAACGGACTTTCTTTGTTTGGAGTGGGAAATCAAACCACTGTAGAATATGTTCAAGTTCATGAAGGTGCAGATGATGGTTTTGAATTTTTTGGCGGAACAGTTAACACTAAATATTTAGTTTCTACTTCTAATGAAGATGATCAATTTGACTGGACAGAAGGTTGGAACGGAACAAATGAATTTTGGTTTGGTAAATTAGGTTTAGGCAGAGGAAATAGAGGTATTGAAGCTGACAACAACTCTTCTAACCACTTAGCATCTCCAATATCTAACCCTATAGTAAACAAAATGACTTTAATTGGTTTAGGTGATCAAGGAACTGAGTCGCAAGCTTTAAAATTAAGAGTTGGTACAAAAGGTACTTTTAATGATTTAGTATTAAGTAACTTCTTAATAGGTTTTGATGTTCAACATACGGAAGGAACAGGATATGTTTTAGACGGAACTTTAAAAGCTTCAAATGTAAAATTTGATAACGTTCCAACTAAAACGAAAGGTAGAGATACTGAAGGCGGAACTGTAAATATTGAATCCATTTACACTGAAAATGCTTCAGCAACTGGAGCTGGAAATGGAACTGCCACCCCTACTTGGGCTCAAGGTTGGACAGTAGGACTATAATACTTTTCAAAATAAAACATACTAAATCCCTCTTTTTAAACAAAGAGGGATTTTTTTGGTACACTATTTGAAATATTTTTTATACATTTACCAAACCAAATCGGAAAGATGAAAAAAAATTACTTTTATACCATTCTTTTAGCGGTTTTTCTTGTTTCACTGACAGTTTCTGCTCAGGAAAACAAGCCACAGCAACCCAACAAAACTCAGGAAACTACCATTGAGGGGCTTAGCTTTTACCCTAATCCGGTGAGTAACGGAAAAGTGTACATCACCTCAAAATCATCATTAGCCAAAGAAGTAACCATTTTTGATATTCTTGGAAAAGTTGTGCTTCAAAGTACAATTAATACCAAAGAATTAAATGTTTCTTCGCTTTCTCCGGGTATTTATATGATAAAAATCAAAGAAGGTGAAGCTACTGCTACCCGAAAATTGATTATCAAGTAGTTACATTTTCACTTTTTTTATAATTTAATGATTCTTTTACATACTTTTTTTCCTACTCAGAAAAAATGTACTTATCTTTGCAGTATAATTTTTATCTAAACATTTATAAAATGAAAAAACTTTACACTTTATCTTTAATTTTGTTAATTAGTGGGTTTTCTTTTGCCCAAAATGTAATTACTAATGGAGGTTTTGAATCTTGGACAGAGGGTACTCCAGATGGATGGTTGATTACGCTTGGTAATAATGGTGGATCTGTTTCTCAAGAAACAACTATCGTACACGAAGGTCAAAGTTCTGTGAGACTTGTAGCTCCAAACGGAACTGGCAATAATAGAGTTGGATTTACTGATTTCGCAGTTACTCCAGGCACAAACTATACACTTACTTATTGGTATTATGATCAAGACAACAATGCTAGATTTAGACATTGGGCGTCTTTTAGATCAGATACTGCAGCACTACCAAATAATCAACAAGTTCCTGAATTTCAACCTTCAACATATAACGAAAACACAACTGGTTGGCAACAAGTTACTGTTACAGGTGTTGCTCCTGCAGCAGCTACAATTATGAGATTAGACTTTAGAGTATTTCAAGAATCTAATGATGCATCAGGCGGTAGCGTATTTATAGATAATGTTGCTTTTGGAACTAATTTATCTGTAAACAAAAATTCAATCGAAGGTTTGAAAGTATATCCAAATCCAGTAACTAACGGAACTTTGTACATTTCTACTCAAGCAAATGCTGAAAGAACTATACAAATTTATGACATCCTAGGAAAACAAGTTGCAAACAAAGTAACTTCTAACGAAGCTATCAATGTTTCTAACTTAAACGCAGGTGTTTATATCGTTAAAATTACCGAAGAAGGAAAAACGGCTTCAAGAAAGTTAGTAATTAACTAATTTTTCTTTACATAAATTTTAAAAGCATCAACGAAAGTTGGTGCTTTTTTTATTGCTATTTTTGCACCAATGAATTCTTATCCCGACATATTTTCCATCAGCAGCCACAAAGAATTTGAGAAAATCACGCTCAAAGTTTTTCGGCATCAATATGACAACAATTTGGTTTATCAGGATTTTTGTTCGTTGTTGAAAAAAGACAAATCCAACGTAAAATCGATAGAAGAAATCCCGTTTCTGCCAATTCAGTTTTTCAAAAGTCATGAAATTCTGAGTTCGAAAGATCAAATTCAAGAAACATTTACTAGCAGCGGAACAACCGGAACCTTGACAAGTAAGCATCTGGTAACTGATGTAACTTTTTACGAACAAAGTTTTCGAAAAGCATTTTCACAACTTTATGGAAACATTGAAGATTATGTTGTTTTAGCTTTGCTTCCCTCCTATTTAGAACGTGATGGTTCATCATTGATTTATATGGTAAATGATTTGATTGAAGGCTCAAATCACCCTGAAAGCGGTTTTTATTTGAATAATTATGATGAATTAATTCAGAAACTTATCGAATTGGATTCTTCCGGCCAGAATGTTCTTTTAATTGGTGTAACATATGCTTTGTTAGATTTGGTTGAAAAACAAACCTTTCAATTGAAAAACACAATTATCATGGAAACCGGCGGAATGAAAGGCAAACGAAAAGAAATCATCCGTGAAGAATTGCATTCTATTTTATGTAATGGTTTTGGCGTTCCAACCATTCATTCCGAATATGGTATGACCGAATTATTATCGCAAGCCTATTCGCTAGGAAATGGCATTTTTGAATGTCCGCCTTGGATGTCTATTCTCATTCGTGACACGGAAGATGCGTTAACGTATGTTGATTATGGAAAAACCGGCGGAATCAATGTGATTGATTTAGCTAATGTCAATTCCTGTTCCTTTATCGCTACACAAGATTTGGGCAAAAAATATCCCAACCATTCGTTTGAAGTGTTGGGACGTTTTGATAATAGTGATATTCGGGGGTGTAATTTGATGGTTGTTTAACCGTTGCGGGTTGGAAAGTTGCGAGTTACGGGTTTAAACTGCTCGCAAAATAAAATATGTTTTCTTTCCTCGTTGCAATAACACAAATTCATTGTTGATTAAATCACTCGTTGAAAGTGAAAAATCTTCTGTTACTTTTTCACGATTCACCGAAATAGAATTTTCTTTTAACGCTCTTCTGGCTTCGCTATTGGAAGGTAAAAAACCCGATTTTGCTGATAATGCATCAATTATACCGATTCCGTTTTCTAAGTCTACTTTTAAAATTTCTGCTTGTGTAATTCCGTCAAAAACATCTAAAAATGTTTGCGAATCCAATTGTTTCAAATCTTCTGATGTTGAATTTCCAAACAAAATATTTGATGCTTTTACTGCTTTTTCATATTCTTCTCTTGAATGCACAAAAACCGTAATTTCTTCGGCTAATTTCTTTTGTAACAAACGTAAATGCGGTTCTTGCTGATGTTTTTCAATTAAATCTTCTATTGTTTCTTTGTCTAAAAACGTAAAGATTTTGATGTATTTTTCCGCATCAGCATCGGTAGAATTAAACCAAAATTGGTAGAATTTATACGGCGACGTTTTATCCGCTGTTAACCAAACATTTCCACCTTCCGATTTTCCAAATTTTGAACCATCGGCTTTAGTGATTAATGGAGTTGTTAACGCAAATGCTTTTGCTCCTTCATCTTCGGTGTTGACGTTTAATCGTCGCACTAATTCCGTTCCTGTGGTGATATTTCCCCACTGATCGGAACCACCCATTTGAAGTAAACAGTTGTAGTTTTTATATAAATGATAAAAATCGTAACCTTGAATTAATTGGTAAGTGAACTCCGTAAACGACATCCCTTCCCCATCACCTGAAAATCTTTTTTTCACAGAATCTTTCGACATCATATAATTCACTGTGATTCGTTTACCCACATCACGAGCAAAATCAATAAATGAAAAATCTTTCATCCAATCATAATTATTCACCATAATTGGAGCATTAGAGTCAGTTGAATTGAAATCTAAAAATCGAGATAAAACACCTTTAATTCCTTCTACATTTTTGTTCAAAGTCGCTTCGTCCAACAAATTTCTTTCATCCGATTTTCCGGACGGATCGCCAATCATTCCGGTAGCTCCACCCACCAAAGCGATAGGTTGATGACCAAAATTTTTAAGGTGAACCAACAAGATGATTTGCACCATGCTTCCAATGTGTAATGAGTCGGCTGTAGGGTCAAATCCGATATAGGCAGTCGTAGATTCTTTTAGCAATTGCTCTTCTGTTCCCGGCATCATGTCGTGAAACAATCCTCTCCAACGTAATTCTTCTACTAAATTTTTCATGTGTGGATTTTATTTATTTTTTAAAGGTCACATGGAATCGCTTATTTTTATCGGTGTTTATTCAAACCTCTTTTAGTGGCGATTTCATTAACAAATAATTTTGGCAAAGATAGTTTTAATTCGATAATTTGAAAATGTAGAACAGAAACATTTATCTTTGTTTTTATGAATTTAGTTACAGGCGGAACCGGCTTAGTGGGTGCACATTTATTACTTCATTTACTTCAAAATGGCGAAAAAGTTCGGGCTTTATTTCGTTCAGAAAACAGTATTCAAAAAACTAAAAATCTTTTCAAATCACTCAATTACAGCAATTTATTTCATAAAATCGAATGGGTTTCAGGAAATGTAAACGATATTCCTTCGCTCGAAAAAGCGTTTGAAAATATAGAATTTGTCTACCATTGTGCTGCTCTAATTTCGTTTGATGGTGTGGAGGAAGAAAATCTTCGTAAAATTAACATCGAAGGAACAGCCAACATGGTGAATTTTGCATTGGCTTTTGGTGTGAAAAAATTCTGCTACGTGAGTTCCATTGCCGCTTTGGGCGATTTAAAGGAAAGTGAAACCGTGATTACCGAAGAAACCGAATGGAATCCTGAAAAACCGCATAGCGATTATGCTCTTTCAAAATTTGGTGCCGAAATGGAAATCTGGCGAGCAGAACAAGAAGGTTTACATTGTGTGATTGTGAATCCGGGAGTTATTTTAGGAGCTGGTTTTTGGGATTCTGGTAGTGGTGAAATTTTTATGAAAGTGAAGAAAGGAATTCCGTTTTACACCAAAGGTTCAAGCGGATTTGTAGCCGTAGAGGATGTTGTTTCTGTAATGTGTCAACTTATGAAAAGTGATATTTCAGGAGAACGATTTACCTTAATAGGCGAAAATATTGTTTTTAAGGATTTGATTTTTTGGATTGCAGAAGGTATAAACATTAAAAAACCTTCTATGTATGCAAAACCTTGGATGACATCTATTGTCTGGCGATTAGATTGGTTTTTTTCAACATTGTTTTTTCAAAAAAGAAGATTTTCAAGAGCAACCGCCAAATCGTTACATACAACTGTTTTGTATTCTAATGAAAAAATTAAGTTACAATTGAATTTTGAATTTCAGCCAATAAAAGAAGTTGTAAAAAAAGTTAGTTCAGCTTTCTTAAATTAGCTTTAATTTCTTCGATAGATTTTTTAGTTTTCAATGAATCTTTAGTTTTTGGATTTTTAGATTCTTTTTCTTGTTCAATTTTCAAGAGGCTATCTGCTACTTTTTTATTTTCTTCAATTCTATTTTCTATTGTTTCATACATCTTTTTATACTTTTTTAAATTAGAAGCATAATATGCTGTATTCTCAACAAATTGCAAACTGTCGATTGCATATTTTTTGTAAATATAGGTACGTGAATCGATATTGTTATCTTCCAAAACACCAGGATTACTTGACCTTATAGCATCTAAAATACTAATATCATAAAGAATATCGACCATTTTTTCTTCCTCAATAAGTTTTGATGGTTTTTTTACTCCATCATCATTACAAGAAAGAAACAGTATTGAAAAAAACAATATAAGAAATTTAAATTTCATCATTTATCGGTTAAAGAGTAATCGCATTCCGGCTTTGGTATCATTTACTTTTGAATTCTGATAAACCAATTCACCATTCACAAATGTGTGTGTAATTCGCGATTTAAAATTAGTTCCTTCCAAAGGTGACCATCCACATTTATAAAGAATATTTTCTTTTTTCACGTTCCAAGGCATAGCAGGATTTATCAAAACCAAATCGGCATAAAAACCAACTTTAATGAATCCTCTGTTTTCAATTTTAAAAATTTTAGCCGGATTATGAGCCATTTTTTCTACTATTTTCTCAACAGAAATTTTCCCTTGATGATAGGCTTCAAACATCGCCACAACAGCATGCTGTACTAGTGGTCCGCCGGAAGGAGCTTGCAAATAAGATTGTTTTTTTTCTTCTAACGTATGTGGAGCATGATCGGTGGCAATCACATCAATTCGGTCGTCTAAAAGTGCTTGCCAAAGTGCTGCTCGGTCTGCTTCGGTTTTTACAGCCGGATTCCATTTGATTAAATTTCCTTTCGTGTCGTAATCGGCATTAGTGAACCACAAATGATGAATGCACACTTCTGCGGTGATTTGTTTGTCTTCAATCGGAATTTTATTGGTAAACAATTCCATTTCCTTTGCTGTGGAAAGATGAAAAACATGTAATCTTGCACCGGTTTTTTTGGCTAAAGCAATGGCTTTGGATGAAGAAAGATAACACGCTTCTTCACTTCTGATTAAATGATGAAATTTTACAGGAACATCGTCACCGTATTTTTCTTTGTATAAAGCTAAATTGCTTTGAATGGTCGCTTCATCTTCGCAATGAACAGCAATCAGCATTTTGGTTGATGAAAATATTTTTTCTAACACTTCTTCGTTATCCACCAACATATTTCCGGTTGATGAGCCTAAAAACAATTTGATTCCGGCTACATTTCTGGGATTTGTTTTTAAAACTTCTTCCAAATTATCATTGGTTCCGCCCATCATAAACGAATAATTGGCATGAGATGTTTCGGCTGCAATTTGGTATTTTTGCTCTAACAATTCCTGCGTCACGGCATTCGGAACTGTGTTTGGTTGTTCTATAAACGATGTAATTCCGCCCGCTACAGCAGCTCTTGACTCTGAAGCAATATCGCCTTTGTGCGTCAACCCTGGTTCACGAAAATGCACTTGATCATCAATGGCTCCGGGAATTAAAAAATTTCCTTCGGCATCAATTACTTTATAATCTGGTTTGGCACTAATACTATCTTCAATCTCAACAATTAGCTGATTTTCAATGAGTAAATCACCTTCAAATATCTTTCCTTCGTTAACAATTTTGGCGTTTTTTATTAAGATCCTTTTCATTTTCTTTTCGATTATAATCGATTAAATAGTTTTTTTATGCGTAACGAAATCACTCCAAAAACAGCTTCTTTAATGATAGAATTGCTCATTTTGGATTGTCCTTTTGTTCGGTCTGTAAAGATAATAGGAACTTCTTTAATTTTAAAACCTTTGCAGTAAGTTCTGTATTTCATTTCGATTTGAAATGCATAACCCACAAATTTAATTTTGTCGAGATTTATTTTTTCAAGCACTTCTCTGCGGTAACAAATGAAACCTGCAGTAGCGTCATGAATTTTCATTCCGGTAATTATTTTTACATAAACCGAAGCAAAATAAGAAAGTAATACCCTGCTTAATGGCCAATTGACCACATTCACTCCCCGAACATATCGAGAACCAATTGCCATATCGGCTTCTCCGGCTTGACAAGCTTCATATAATTTATTCAAATCTTGCGGATTATGAGAAAAATCGGCATCCATCTCAAAAATAAAATCGTAGTTGTTTTGCAACGCCCATTTGAATCCATGCACATAAGCCGTTCCCAATCCGGATTTCTTTTTTCTAACTTTCAAAAAAAGTTGCGAAGGAAATTCTTTTTGTAAGGACTCTACTTTTTCATAGGTTTTATCGGGTGAATTATCATCCACAATCAATATGTGAAAAGGCTTTTCGAGAGCGAAAACTGCCCTAATGATACTTTCAACATTTTCAATTTCGTTGTAGGTTGGAATGACTACTAAACCGTTACTCATAAAAAGACAAAATTTCTAAGCAAAAGTAAACTTTTTATGAACGTTGATTCATAATAAAATTATAATAAAGTGATTGAAATAAAAAAATAGTAATTTTACAAACGAATTATGGACTACATTTTAGAAAATCGGATAGTAGATAGTAAAGATTGGGCAACCGTTTTGTTTGTCTTGAGCTTTGCATTGATTGCGGTGACTAAAACTTTTTTTGAAGCCCGTTTTAATGAATTTCTAAAATTGTTTGTTACTGATAAATACCTTAAAATCTACAAAGATCCTTCGCATATGATGAGCTGGTTTACAATCAGTTTATTTTTTGTGCAATTGATTTCGTTTGCTTTTTTTATTCTTATTTTGCTGAATTATTTCGGATTAGCTTCTAAAACCGATGGTATAAAATACATCCAAATTATTACGCTGCTTGGTGTTTTTGTACTTTCTAAATACCTTGTTGAAAAAATCATTGCTACCTCCTTTAAAATTGAAGATTTTATGGAGCAATTTAACCTTCAAAAAGTAAGTTACCGCACGTTTATTGGGTTACTAATTCTTCCGGTTAATATAATTTTGTATTATAACGATGTTTCTTCAAAGCTAATTATTTACGGAATTCTGTTGATTATATTGACAGTAAATGCATTAACTTATCTTATTTCATTAAAATCTTATCAAAGTTTACTAATTCGTAAGATGTTTTATTTTATTTTGTATCTTTGTGCCCTTGAAATAGCTCCCTACTATTTTATGTATTATTGGTTTACAAGACGTTAGTTTTACAACAAAATTCGATATGAAAGTGAAAACAATTTTGGTGTCACAACCAGAACCAAAAGTAGAAAATTCTCCCTACTTTGAGCTTATTCAAAAGCATAAAGTAAAAATCGATTTCAGACCCTTTATTCATGTCGAAGGTGTTCCGGTAAAAGATATTAGAAGTCAAAAAATTGACTTGCATAATTTCACGGCCATCATCTTAACCAGTAGAAACTCTGTGGATCATTTTTTTAGGGTTGCCGAAGAAATGCGATATAAAGTGCCGGAAGATTTAAAATATTTTTGTCAATCGGAAGCTGTTGCTTTTTATTTACAAAAATATGTTATCTACAGAAAACGTAAAATTTATGTTGGTCAAAAAGATTTTGTCGAATTGTCTCCCTTGATTAAAAAATACAAAGAAGAAAAATTTTTATTGCCAGCATCCGATCAATTGAATTTTGACATTCCTCAAACATTAGATGGATTAAAAGTAAATTGGACTCAAGGTGTTTTTTACAGAACTGTAATGAGCGACTTGACTGATTTAGCCGATGTTTACTATGATGTTTTGGCCTTTTTTAGCCCAACCGGAATAAAATCATTGTTTAAAAACTTCCCTGACTTTAAACAAAATGAAACGAGAATTGCGGTTTTTGGTAGTACAACTCAAAAAGAAGCAATAGAGCACGGTTTGCGTGTAGATATTATGGCTCCGTCTCCGGAAGCTCCATCGATGACAATGGCATTAGAAAAATATATTGCAAAGACGAATAAGGATAAATAATCCTCAATTTCATATAAATTAAAAAGAGTCCCACAAAATTGCGGGACTCTTTTCGTTTGGTTAGTTAGTGTAAAATTATAATTGAGGTCCGGACTTCACTAAGTTGCGTCCTTCTTCATTGTCTGTGTATTGTACAAAGTTTTTAATAAACAAATCGGCCAAATTAGACGCTTTTGCTGTCCAATCTTCTGCATTAGCATATGTATCTCTTGGATCTAGAATAGACGGATTTACATCATGCAAAGCTGTTGGTACTTCAAAATTAAAAATCGGAATTAATTTGGTTTCTGCTTTTTCGATAGAACCGTCTAAAATAGCATCGATAATGGCTCTTGTATCTTTAATCGAAATTCGCTTTCCAGTTCCGTTCCAACCTGTATTAACCATATAAGCAGTAGCTTCGTGTTGTTCCATTTTCTTCACCAATTCTTGTCCGTATTTGGTTGGATGAAGTGATAAAAATGCTTTTCCGAAACAAGCTGAAAAAGTCGGTTGCGGTTCAGTTACACCTCTTTCAGTTCCGGCTAATTTTGCTGTAAATCCGGAAAGGAAATAATATTTTGTTTGTTCTGGAGTCAATTTAGAAACCGGAGGCATCACACCAAAAGCATCTGCTGTTAGGAAAATAACTTTAGTTGCGTGACCCGCTTTTGAAACCGGTTTTACAATATTTTGAATGTGATTAATAGGATAAGAAACTCGCGTATTTTGCGTCACAGAACCATCTTTAAAATCGATTTTTCCGTTTGCATCCAACGTTACGTTTTCTAATAAAGCATCTTTTTTGATGGCTCCATAAATATCCGGTTCGTTTTCTTTACTCAAATCGATGGTTTTTGCATAACATCCACCCTCAAAATTAAAAACACCTTCGTCATCCCAACCGTGCTCATCGTCTCCAATTAATTCACGTTTTGGATCAGTTGATAAAGTTGTTTTTCCTGTTCCTGATAAACCAAAGAAAACTGCTACATCACCATCTTTACCTTTGTTAGCAGAACAATGCATCGAAGCAATTCCTTGTAAAGGCAAATAGTAATTCATCATCGAGAAAAGTCCTTTTTTCATTTCTCCACCATACCAAGTTCCGCCGATGATTTGAACTTTTTCGGTTAAATTAAAAGCAACATATACTTCAGAATTTAATCCGTGTTCTTCATAATTTTTGAAAGATGTTTTAGAACCATTCATCACAATAAAATCAGGTTCACCAAAATTTTCTAATTCTTGTTCCGTTGGACGGATGAACATATTTTTGACGAAATGTGCTTGCCAAGCCACTTCCATTATGAATCGAACTTTTAAACGAGTATTTTCGTTTGCACCACAAAATGCGTCAACCACAAATAATCTTTTTCCTGAAAGTTGATTAACTGTTGTTTCCTTTAAAGCATTCCAAGTAACTTGAGAAATAGGTTTGTTGTCATTTGGTGCTTTTGGAGAGTTCCACCAAATGGTATCTCTCGTCACCTCATCTTCTACAATATATTTGTCTTTTGGCGATCTTCCGGTAAATTCTCCCGTCATTACATTTACCGCTCCTAATTCTGACAATTGTCCTTTTTCGTATCCTTCTAACTTTGAACTTAGTTCTTCTTCATAAAGAAATTCAAACGAAGGATTATAAACAATTTCTTTGACATTATTGATTCCGTACTTTTCTAACGAAATCGATTTCGTAAATTGAGCGTATGTTTCCATAAATTTACCTTTAAGTTGTGTTTAAATATTTGGCAAAAGTAAAAATTAAATCTTTACAATTGATAATTTGTTGAAAATTTATCCCTTTTGTTTAAGAATGTTCAAAAACAGAGCTATCCATGCTCCTATTAATAGCAATCCTCCAATTGGCGTAATTGGCCCTAAAAACTTAAAATCAATAGAAGTTAAGTCATTTGTTGCCAATAAATAGATGGAACCGGAAAAAAACAAAACCCCTACTAACACCAACGTTAAAATAATTTTTTTTATTTTATCTGACAATAAAATTGTTGTTCCTAAAAACAATAAAAATAGTGCGTGATAAAATTGGTAGCGAACACCGGTTTCAAAACTGACTAATTGATTTTCGTTTAAAACTTCTTTTAACGCGTGAGCTCCAAATGCTCCTAAAATGATTGCAATTACTCCTAAGATAGCAGCAACTAGTATGATTTTTCTATTCATTTCATATTATAATAATCAAAATTACGGAATTATTTTTCAACCTCAAATGGAATTAACATTGTAAAATTTGTTAGGAATATAACATCTAACTACATTTGTGTGATTTTTACACAAAAATGATATGAGAAATATATTGATTATTGGTGCCGGACGATCTGCTTCTTCGTTGATAAAGTATTTGTTAAATAAAGCGATTGCGGAAGATTTGCACCTTACGATAGCTGATTTATCTTTAGAATTGGCAAAGAAAAAAACCAATAATCATCCCAACGCAACTCCAATTTTGCTGGATATTTCGAATGTGGAGAATCGTCAAAAAGAAATTCAAAAAGCTGATATTGTGATTTCGATGCTTCCGGCTCATTTGCATATTGAAATTGCCGAAGATTGTCTTACTTTCAACAAACATATGGTGACGGCTTCGTACATCAGTCCCAAAATGCAAGAATTAGACAGTCAAGCGAAAGAAAAAGGATTAATTTTTATGAATGAAATTGGCCTTGATCCCGGAATTGATCATATGAGTGCAATGAAAATCATTGATGAAATTAGAGAAAAAGGTGGAAAAATGATTCAATTTGAGTCGTTTTGTGGCGGATTAGTAGCTCCTGAAAGCGATACTAATTTGTGGAATTATAAATTTTCTTGGAATCCGAGAAATGTGGTTTTAGCAGGACAAGGCGGTGTTTCAAAATTCATTCAGGAAGGAAAGTACAAATACATTCCTTACAATAAATTATTTCGCAGAACCGAATTTTTAGAAGTCGAAGGTTACGGACGTTTTGAAGGTTATGCCAACCGCGATTCGTTAAAATACAGAAGCATTTATGGTTTAGATAATATCTTAACCATGTATCGCGGAACATTACGACGAGTGGGTTATTCAAAAGCGTGGGATATGTTGGTTCAATTAGGAATGACCGATGACGGTTATCCGATGGAAAATTCGGAAAACATGAGTTACCGTGATTTTACTAACTCGTTTTTAGCTTATCATCCTACGGATTCAGTAGAATTGAAGTTACGCCATTATCTCAAAATTGATCAAGATGATGTGATTTGGGATAAGTTTGTGGAACTCGATTTATTTGACGGAGACAAAAAAGCCGGCATTAAAAACGCAACCCCAGCTCAATATTTAGAGCATATTTTGGCCGAAAAATGGGCCCTTCAACCCGAAGACAAAGACATGATTGTGATGTACCACAAATTTGGATTTGAATTAGACGGAAAGAAAAAACAAATAGACAGCACCATGGTTTGTTTAGGCGATGATCAAACGTATACTGCTATGGCGAAGACAGTCGGACTTCCGGTTGCCATTGCTACGCTACAAATTTTGAATGGAAACATCACTACTCCAGGAGTGCAATTACCAATTAAAAAAGAAGTTTATGAACCAATTTTGAAAGAATTAGAGTCATTTGGCGTGATTTTTACAGATAAAGAAGTGCCGTATATGGGTTATAACCCAAATAATGTTGGCAGTTAATTATTTGGAAGATTTATTTTGTTTATTGATTTCATCTTGCAGTTGACGACCTAATCTTTGCTCTTTTTCGAGGGCTTTTCGTTTGTAATCTTCGTAAACTTCTTCCAGTTTTTCCAGATTATTTTTTGCTTCGTTGGCTGTTGATTTTGCTCCTTTAAATTGAAACAAAAACACCAATAAAATTAGAAGTAAAACCGAAATAATTCCCCACATAATCAAATTATAGTTCGTTTTGCTGATTGGAGCCCCAAGAAACGAAACATTATCCTGAGCTATTTTAAGTTTATCAAGTTCAGCCTGTGTTGTTTTTAATGTATCTTTTAATTGCTGAACAGTTGCAGAATGTGATGCAAATTCTTGTTTTAAATCGGCTAATTCAGTTTTGAATCGGTTAACGGAATCAATACTATTTCGTTTTAAAATCGTTAGAAAATCTCTTTTTACAACTTTATACTCCTGAAAATTATTTGATTTTTGAACGACATAATCAAATTGTTTATCCAATGTTCCGTTCATCGAAGCTTGTCCGCCATTTTGAATGGAATCCTGAGCAAATGAAAATGTAATTACGAATAAAAAGAGCAGTGAATGAATATATTTTTTCATGTGATGTTTGTTTGGTAAGATTGATTTAGTTGATTAACAAATTTAATTTTTTTAGTTTAAGAATCCTAATAGATTTTTCAATCTCAAATTCTTTGAAAAAGTAAATTTTATAATAATGTAACTTTAAAATTGATTTTTTAGTATTTTAGAAAGTAATTTTATATTTTTAATTAAAATTTATAAGTATGAAAATCAATTCGCTTGAAATAGAAATTGACGGTATTGATAAAGAAATTCTTCGTGATTTGATGGAAGATGCTCGAAAACCCATTTTACAAATTGCAAATAAAATAGGAATTTCCGGTGCTGCCATTCATCAGCGGTTGCGAAAACTGGAAGAAGCCGGTGTGATTTCGGGTTCTAAATTTGTGATTAATAATAAGGTGTTAGGGTATAAAACGATGGCTTTTGTTGGCATTTATTTGGATAAAGCGTCGAGTAATTCGGATGCTGTGCGAGAATTGAAAAAAATTCCGGAAGTGTTGGAATGTCATTATACGACAGGAAACTGGAGTATTTTGGTTAAAATAATTTGTAGAGATAACGAACATTTGATGCAACTGCTTAATAAAAAAATTCAACCGATAGATGGTGTTTCGAGAACAGAGACGTTTATTTCGTTGGAACAGCAGATTGAGCGGCAGATACAGTTGTAGGGGTTGCGGGTTGGAAGGTTGCGGGTTGCGGGTTTTTGCCGCGAAGTAAGTAAGGCACGAAGTTCTTGTTTACTTAAAATGATCGGAAATAAAAAACTTATGAAAAATAAGGTTGAGATTCCTACGGAATGACAAGATTGTGTTGAAAACTGTCAACTGATTACCATTCCCTTCTAGCCCCGATTGCAGTGGAAATCTTTTTGTTGGCGAGCTTTGCTCGTGAACAAAAAATTGCAACGGAAAGCGGGAATATGGTTTCCTGAAAAAGCCCGAGCCATTCGCTTCCAAAAAAAAATCCGCTACGATGGTAACGGATTTTGGTAATTTTATTTTTTTGAACTAGTCTCTGGAACCAAATACTTGGAGAGCCCAATATAATAAGGATGCTAAGGCACCAATTGCAGCAACTAAATAGGTTCTGGCAGCCCATTTTAAGGCATCTTGAGCTCCTTCATATTCTTGTTGACCGACCATATTTGCTTTCTTTAACCAAGCTAATGCTCTGTTACTCGCATCGTATTCCACAGGTAAAGTAATGAAACTGAATGTGGTAGCTAACGCCATCATCACTAAACCGGCGATGGCTACGTAAAATCCGATTGCACTTCCGGAAGCGGCTCCTAAAATTAAACCACCGATTACTAACCATTGCGACATTCCGGAGGAAACACTCACTACAGGTACTAATTTGGAACGTAACGTCAACCATTCGTAGGCGGTTGCGTGTTGCACGGCGTGACCAACTTCGTGAGCGGCAACAGCTGCAGCAGCGGCGTTTCGTTGGTTGTAAACAGCTTCACTCAAGTTTACTGTTTTGTCAGTTGGGTTGTAGTGATCGGTTAAACGACCGGGAGTTGAGATGACTTTTACGTCATAAATCCCGTGGTCTTCGAGCATTCGTTGAGCGATTTCTGCTCCGCTCATTCCGTTACGCAATTGAACTTTTGAATAAAATTCAAATTTTTTCTTTAGTTGACGACTTACTAACCAACTTACTAAAGCAATTGCTCCAAGTATAATATAATATCCTATCATTTTTTTTCTTATTTTAAAAATATAAAGTTACAAATATATAGCAAATTGCAAGCCAAATTTGTGTAAATTATTTTTACTGAAAATTTGGCAGTTATTTGCTTGAATTTATTTAGAGAAAACCAATCAGCGAAACTCCGAGTCCGAAATGATAACTAGAAAAATCACTTGTGGTGGCAAATTTTGGTGCTCCCATTGCTTGGCGGTATTTTGCTTCGGCGGTGAGGTAAACATCCGGAAAACGCTTATTGTCATACACTCTAACGGAAGCTTCTATGCCGGGTTGAAGAATGTAGAAATAATTGGTTTCGATGCGTTTGGCGGATTCGTTAACGCCGTATTCATCCCAAAATTCTTCTACAATGTCGCGATCAACCAACGTAGCCATTGCTAAACCGTTGCTCAATTGCAGACCGATTCTAAATTTTTCTTTCTTCAATAAATCAAATTGGTTGAGCCAACTTATTTCGCTGTATTGAACGGCTGGACTTAGCACATCGTATCGAAAATCGGTATTTGTTTTTCTGGAAGCATAGCTTACATTGATACCGCTTGCCCAATTTTCTCGAATATAATATCGAATATCCATTGAAAAACCAATGAAATTAGTGTTCAAAATGGGTGTGTAAAAACCCGAAAAATCAAAAACAATTTCATTTGGCAAGACTTGTGTTTCTAACATTTCTTCTTCTTGAGCAAACAAAAAAGATGCGAAAAACAGTACAAAGAGTAGTATTCGTGATTTCATAAGCAGTAAGTATTTGAATTAATTTTATGAAATCAAAAAATCTGCCAAAAAAATGGCTTTAGGTATTGTTTAACACTTGTTGATGAAAAAAGCCACGGATTCACAATTGAATTTGCAAATCCGTGGCTAAATCTTTTTATAAAATTATCCCACTAAGTTGATAATTTTCCCGGGAACAATAATCACTTTATTTGGCGTTCTTCCTTGCAATTGAGCTTGGGTGCGTTCGTCTGCCATCACAATTTCTTCAATTTGAGCAGCGGTTAAATCCAATGGTAATTTGATTGTGAATCGCATTTTCCCATTAAAAGAAACCGGATATTCTTTTTCGGATTCTATTAAATATTTCTCTTCAAAAATTGGAAATGCTACGGTTGAAACCGAACCTTCGTGACCCAATTGACTCCATAATTCTTCGGCAATGTGCGGAGCATACGGTGAAACCAAAATAGCTAACGGTTCTAAAATTTTTCGGTGATTGCATTTTAACTGAGCCAATTCGTTCACACAAATCATAAATTGTGAAACGGAAGTATTGAACGAGAAATTCTCAATGTCTTCTGTTACTTTTTTGATGGTTTTGTGTAATGATTTGTACATTTCTGCGGTTGGTTCATCATTAGTGACAATCAAACCATTATCGTCAAAATACAAACGCCATAATTTTTTCAGGAAGCCTGAAACTCCGGTAATTCCGGCTGTATTCCAAGGTTTTGCTTGTTCTAATGGACCGAGGAACATTTCGTATAAACGTAAGGTGTCGGCTCCGTATTGGTTGCAAATATCGTCGGGGTTGACTACGTTGTATTTGGATTTGGACATTTTTTCGACTTCTCGAGAGACTTTAAACCTTTCATTTATTTTAAAAAATGTTGTGTTTTCAAAATTAGAATTATAAATAGCTGATTTTTCAAATTCTTCTATTAATAACTCATCTGAAGAGTTAATGTAATTAACATCTACATGTAATTGAAATGAATTATATATTTTAATTTCAATTTCGTTTATTTCTATTCCACTCAAAACTTCTTTTACCTTTTCATCATCAATTGAGTTAATATATAATTTTCGCAAATTATAATCAGTTTCTGATTCAACTTCATAATAATCATCAGAAAGACAAACTGGTCTAGCCAATTTAAAGACATGATGTAATCCAATTTTTGGACAATCAATCAAAACCTCTGTTATTTTTTTCACTAGAGCACTCATCCCTAAAATCATCCCTTGATTAATCAATTTTTTAAATGGTTCCTCGGGTGTGATGAAGCCGCGGTCTTTTAAAAATTTATTCCAAAAACGGGAGTACAATAAATGTCCGGTGGCGTGTTCGCTACCACCAATGTATAAATCTACGTTTTCCCAATAGTTCAAAGCATCTTGGCTTGCAAATTCGTTTTCATTGTGAGCATCCATATAACGCATCCAATACCAAGAAGAACCTGCCCAACCCGGCATCGTGTTCAATTCTAATGGAAAAACGGTTTTGTTATCAATCAACTCGCAACTCGTAACTCGCAACTTTTCCACATCCCAAGCCCAGTGCGTAGCATTTCCTAACGGCGGTTGTCCGTCTTCTGTGGGTAAATATTTCTCTACTTCAGGTAAAATGATTGGAAGATGTTTAACATCAATTATTTGCGGCAAACCATTAACGTAGTAAACTGGAAACGGTTCGCCCCAATAACGTTGTCTTGAGAAAACCGCATCACGCAAACGGTAATTGGTTTTTCCTTTTCCTTGACCAATTTGTTCTAAAGCTTCAATGCCTTTTTTGGTGGCTTCTTTGTAACCTAGACCGTTTAAAAAATCAGAATTGACTAATTCAAAACCACTTTTTTCTGCAAAAGCGGCTTCGGAAATATCTTGGTTGAAAATGTTTTTAATTTCGGGCATTCCTTCTTTTCCTTTGAAGAAATTGGCAAACGCATAATCGCGTTCGTCTCCACACGGAACAGCCATTACAGCTCCGGTTCCATAACCGGCTAACACATAATCGCCTATCCAAACCGGAATGGGTTCTTTGGTAAACGGATGCTCGGCATACGCTCCTGTGAAAACACCGGAAATGGTTTTTACATCGGCCATTCGTTCTCTTTCGGAACGTTTTGATGTTGCTTCTACGTACGCATCTACAGCTGCTTTTTGTTCAGGAGTTGTGATTTGCGAAACCAGTTCGTGCTCGGGTGCGAGGGTCATGAAGGTTACGCCGAAGATGGTGTCGGGGCGGGTTGTGAAGACGGAAATTTCCTCCCCCCGACCCCCTCCAAGGGAGGGGGAGACTGGGCGGTAACTTTGTCTTGAATCTAGTGTTTCTTTTATTTTTTTTAGAACAATGCTGATATGGTGTTTTACTTCATCGTTTGTAAAGCGAATTACTTTGAAAAAATACTTTTGTTCGAGTTCTAATGTTCGTTCTGCATCTAAAGCTTGTTGTTCTGGTATGTTGTGATATTCACCATCCACTTCTACTATTAACTTTTTCTCTAAACAAACAAAATCGGCAATGTATTTTCCGACTAAGTGCTGTCTTCTGAATCTCACACCAAGCTTTTCTTTTCTCAATTCTTCCCACAACATAGCTTCTGCAAAAGTGGGTTCTCTTCTCATTTCTACAGCGTGAGGCAACAAATCTTTTGACAAAAGCGGGTCTCCGGTCATATATCCCGGCTCGCCTCCCCCTCCTCTGGAGGGGGTTGGGGGGAGGATTTTAAAGGAAACCATCGCCCCAACACTCTTTCCAATCCAATTACGTTGACTTTCTTTAATGCTTTCGCTCCAATCGATGGTTTCTAAACCTTGTAACAAACGTTCCGCATACGCAGAAATTCGCATACTCCATTGGGTCATTTTTTTACGGATGACGGGATGACCTCCACGTTCGGAAACGCCATTGACAATTTCGTCGTTCGCCAAAACGGTTCCTAGAGCGGGACACCAGTTGACTTCGGTTTCGGCTAAATACGTTAAGCGATATTTTAATAAAATTTCTTGTTGTCTTTCAGATGAAAATGCATTCCATTCAGCTGCTGAAAAAATTTCTATGTTGTCATCACAAACGATATCCACATTGGCATTTCCTTCGGCTTCAAACACTTTTACCAATTCTGAAATTGGAAATGCTTGATCGGAGTGTTTACAATAATACGAATCAAACAATTGAATAAAAATCCACTGCGTCCATTTGTAATAATCCGGATTTGATGTGCGAACTTCTCTACTCCAATCGAATGAAAAACCGATTTTATCTAATTGCTCACGATAACGAGCTATATTTTCTTTGGTCGTTTTTTCGGGATGTTGCCCGGTTTGAATGGCATATTGCTCCGCCGGAAGTCCGAATGAATCATATCCTTGTGGATGCAACACATTAAAACCTTTGTGTCTTTTATAACGAGCCACGATGTCTGAAGCAATATATCCCAGCGGATGACCTACGTGTAAACCTGCTCCGGATGGGTACGGAAACATATCCAACACATAATATTTTGGTTTTTCAGAATTATTTTGTGCGGCAAAGGTTTGGTTTTTAGCCCAATATTCTTGCCATTTGGCTTCGATTTTTTCGTGGAAGTATTTCATATTCTAAGGTGCTGAGGAACTGAGTTTCTGAGTTGCTAAGGTTTTTTAAACGGCAAATTTACGTTTATTGTACTAAACTCAAAACTTTCAACGTTATAAACTGTGGTTTAACCAATTTCTTTTTTAATTTTACGGCTTAAATTAATTTCTATGGCATCATCTTACGAAAAGTATCAAAAAAGACGACTTATTTCTTCCTATTTTTCTGTGGTATTAAGTGTGTTTTTAGTACTTTTTTTATTGGGAATTCTTGGGTTTTTTGTGATTAATTCGAAAAAATTATCGGATGATTTTAAAGAAGAAATTCCAATGTCGGTCTATTTTAAAGATGCTGCAAACGATAGTGTGCTTAAAAATTTTGAAGCAAAATTAAAAGCGTCAGCTTATGTAAAAACTGACACTTTTGTATCAAAAGAAACGGCAGCTTCAAAACATAAAGATATTATTGGTGAGGATTTTATGCAGTTTTTAGGATTTAATCCGTTGCAGAATTCCTTTGATATCCATCTAAAAGCAGATTATGTTGAAGCGGATAGCATCAAAAAAATTGAAAAAGAATTCAAGGAAAATAAGATGATTTCTGATATCGTTTACGATAAACATTTAGTTGATTTAGTGAATGATAACATTAAAAAAATCACTTTTTGGATGTTAATCGTGACCGGATTTCTGGCTTTTATAGCAGTTTTATTGATCAATAGCTCGATGCGTTTATCAATATATTCCAATCGATTTATCATCAAAACGATGCAAATGGTGGGAGCAACAAAATCGTTCATTAGAAAACCATTCATCATGCGAAGCATAAAATTGGGAATAATTGGTGCTCTATTGGCAATCATTGCAATAATTGGTGTGTTATTTTACATCGATTCTAATTTTCCAAAACTTGGTATTTTAGAAGACCAAATAATGATAGGTTCTGTCTTATTAGGCGTTTTAGTTTTAGGAATTTTAATTTCTTGGTTCAGCACTTTCTTTGCCACACAAAAATTCTTAAACCTTAGAACAGACGATTTATATTAATTTTTATTTGAAAAAATGAGCAGTAAAAACGAACAAAAACAGGAATTCCTTTTTGAAAAAGTGAATTATAAAATTCTTTTAATCGGAATTGGAATTATCGTCTTAGGTTTTATTTTAATGAGTGGCGGCGGTAGCGATGACCCAGCTGTTTTTAGCGAAGCTATTTTTGACTTCCGAAGAATTCGTTTGGCACCAACAGTTGTTTTAGCTGGATTTGGCGTGGTGATTTATGCTATTATGAAAAATCCAAAAAAGCAATCAAATCCAACTAATTAATTATTTTATCTAATCCAAAATGGGCATTTTAGAAGCTATTATTTTAGGAATTATTCAAGGTTTAACAGAGTTTCTTCCCGTTTCTTCCAGCGGACACTTAGAACTTACCAAAGCGATTTTAGGCGAAGACAAAATGCCGGAAGAAGGATTACTATTTACCGTAATTGTTCACTTTGCCACAGCTTTAAGTACAGTTGTGGTTTTTAGAAAAGATATTGTAGAAATTATTACGGGTCTATTTCAATTTAAATGGAACGAATCTTTTCAGTTTTCATTGAAAATTATTCTGTCAATGATTCCTGCTGTAATCGTTGGATTATTATTTGAAAAAGAATTAGAGCAACTTTTTGACGGCAATGTCGTTTTTGTTGGATTTATGTTAATCGTTACGGCATTATTACTTTTTTTTGCAGACAAAGCCAAAAATACTTTGAAACCTGTTAGTTTTAAGAACGCTTTATTTATTGGAATTGCTCAAGCAATTGCTATGCTTCCGGGAATTTCTCGTTCAGGAGCAACTATTTCAACATCCGTTTTATTAGGAGTTGACAAAAGTAAAGCGGCTCGTTTTTCCTTTTTGATGGTTGTCCCGCTGATTTTTGGAAAAATTGCCAAAGACGTTATGAGTGGCGATTTAGTTTATAACGAGTCAAGTTTTGGCTATTTATCCGCTGGATTTTTAGCGGCTTTTATCGCAGGTTTATTTGCTTGTAGCTGGATGGTTAAATTGGTTAGAAACAGCAAATTAAAATATTTTTCAATTTATTGTTTAGTTGTGGGTTTACTGGCAATTATCATCGGTTTAACGCTTTAACGAATGACAGCGGAAGAAATTTTAGAAGGGCAAGTCATTTTAGTTGATAAACCATTAACGTGGTCCTCATTTCAAGCGGTTAATAAGTTGAAATATGCTTTGAAACGCGAATTAGACCTTCCAAAAAAATTTAAAATTGGTCATGCCGGAACGTTAGATCCTTTAGCTACCGGATTATTAATTGTTTGTACCGGAAAATTTACCAAACGAATCACAGAAATTCAAGGCCAACCCAAAGAATATACCGGAACTTTCAAATTGGGAGCCACTACTCCATCGTATGATTTGGAAACTGAAATTGATGAAAATTTTTCAATAAATCATATTGACGAAACATTAATTAATCAAATTTTACCGCAATTTTTAGGTGAAGTTGATCAAAAACCACCTGTTTTTTCAGCCATTAAAAAAGACGGAATTCGAATGTATGAACACGCTCGTGCCGGTGTAGAAATGGAAATGGAAAGTAGAAAAACTACTATTCATGAATTTGAGATTACCCGAATTGATTTGCCCGAAATTGACTTTAGAGTAGTTTGCAGCAAAGGAACATACATTCGTTCGTTAGCAAATGATTTTGGAAAAGCACTTGAATCCGGTGCTCATTTGACAGTTTTACGACGTACAAAAATTGGTGATTATTCGGTTGAAAATGCAGTTTCTCCGGATGATTTTGAATCTAATTTATTGAAAAAATAAAAAGCATTTATTTTTTTCTTATCTTTACTATTCAATTCATAGCCATGAAAACATCAAAAGATAAATCTAAAAACTTAGCAACTCCAGGCAAACCTATGTCGCAGGATGAATTTGTTTCGCTTATTAAAGAAGCGGAGGAAGGAATTTTTTTGACAGAAAAAGAATTTGATAAAAAATTCGAAGAATGGAGATTGAAAAGAAAAAAGTAATTAGGTCAACTTTTTACTTAAATGATATTCAAGATGTTTTTGAATATGGAGAAGCCATTTTTGGAGAAAAAGCGGCTCTATACTTTTATGAGGATTTGAAGCAAATGGTTCGTCAACTCGAAACCCAATACCTCCTTCATCCCGAATGTCGTCATCTTGAAACCAAAACCAAAATTTATAGAAATATCATTTTAGGTTCTTATTTAATTATCTACCGAATTAGAGCCCATAAAATTGAAGTATTAAGAGCTTTTCACGGAAGTCGTTCACCAAAAATCATCAAACAAGTTAGAAAAATCAAAACATGATCCGTAATTTACTTTCCTCTTTGTTTCTTCTTGTTTCCCTATTTATTTTTGGCCAATCAACTCAATTTTTAAAAACCGGCGATTTACTTTTTCAAAAGATGAATTGTGGCGAATTATGCGAAGCCATTCATGCTGTAACCGAAGGATATAACGGCAATGATTTTAGTCATTTGGGATTGGTTTTAATTGAAAATGATTCTGTCTTTATCATCGAAGCAGCAGGAAATGCCGTTCGAAAAGTGACGTTGGAACAATTTTCAAAAAACACGCAAACTACTATGTTTATTGGAAGAGTAAAATCAAAATATAAAAAATTAATTCCGCAAGTCATTTCATTTTCCAAAAAACAAATCGGAGTTCCGTATGATGATGATTATTTGTATGATAACGGAAAATATTACTGTTCTGAATTAATTTATGATGCTTTTTTAAATGCTTACGGCAAACCTTTTTTCGAATTACATCCGATGACATTCAAACAACCCAATACAAATGAATTTTTCCCTGCTTGGGTTGATTATTATCAAAACCTAAAAATAGAAATTCCGGAAGGCGAACTTGGTTGTAATCCGGGTGGAATTTCTACTTCTGATAAAATTAAAATTGTTGGGAAGTTAAACTAGTTGTTTTTCAACTTTTTCAACCAAAGCCATAATTTCATTTTGTGTGCTCACCCCTTTATCATGCAAATACCATTTTTGCAATTCGGTTTTGGCGGTTTCATCTACAACACCATATTGAGCTTTATAATCTAAAATTAAATTTTTTGCTCCTTCAGGTCGTGGTCCCCAATCACTTAAAACGGTTAAGGTTTCTGCATCCAAAATCAATAACTTCGGAATGGCTTTTCCTCCATTTGTCAAAAACTGATTCATTAATTCTTCATTTTCGTCACGAAAAACAATTCGTAAATCAATATTTTCTGAAAGTTCCGCCATTTTGTGGATGATTGGCACCAATTGAGCTGCATCACCACACCAACCTTCTGAAATGACAATCCACAAATAATTGGCTTGTAAATTACTCAAACCTATTTTAACTTCTTCAGAAATTTGAATGGTTTTATCCAACCTATTCATTCGAACTTCGTTCAGTTCACTATATTTTGTCAAATCTTCCGATTGTTCATTTCCGGTTGATTTTCCTTCTTTCAATAAATCGGTAACTTGTTTACGGTAATCTAAATAAGTTACACTTTTTGCTAAACTGTTTTTAATAATCTCTTGCATGAATTGTAATTTTACGATGCAAAAATAGAATTTATTTTGCTTTTACTATGTAACGTTTGTCACAGATGCTAATAATAATGTATTTTTGGAACTATATGGATATGAAATCAAAAAATATAGGTTTAGTACTTTCGGGTGGCGGTTCAAAAGGTTTAGCTCACGCAGGAGTTCTTCAATTTTTGGAAGAACAAAACATCAAACCCACTCAAATTGCAGGAAGTAGTGCCGGTTCAATCGTAGCCGCTTTGTATGCTTTTGGAAAAACTCCGAAAGAAATTTTATCCTTTTTTCAGTCGATTTATTTTTTTCATTGGAAGCATTTTACCTTTTCAAAAGCCGGAATTATTGATAGTTTATCTTTTAAAAAATATTTTACGGATGTTTTTGGTGATGCAACCATCGGCGAATTAAAAATTCCCATTCACGTGACAGCAACAGATATGGTAAAAGGAAAAATTAAAATTTTTGACAGAGATACTTCCATTGTGGATGCTATTTTGGCGTCCAGTGCTTTTCCCGGAATTATTTCGCCTTATGTAATTGATGACAATTGGTATAGCGATGGCGGAATTCTAAACCATTTTCCAACCGATATTCTGCAAGGAAGATGTGATATTATTATTGGTGTTTATGTTAGTCCGATTCAAAAAATTGAAGCGAAAGATTTAAATTCTATTAAAGCCGTGACTTCGCGAGCTTTTGATTTATTAACGGCTAATACCACAATGCAAAAATTTACTTTGTGCGACTGGGTCATTGAACCCGAAGAATTATCAAAATACGGAACATTTGAAACAAACAAAATCAAAATGGAAATTATATTTAACCACGGTTACGAAGCGGCCAAAAAATCATTTCCGGATTTTCAATCCCATATCGAAAATAGATAAACTACTCGGATTTTTATATTGATAAAATCAATAATTCTTTATATTTGCACCACAAAAAACATCTTATGAAATACAAAAGAATACTTCTAAAACTAAGTGGAGAAGCTTTAATGGGCGACCGTCAGTATGGAATTGACCCAAAAAGACTGGCAGAATATGCTCAAGAAATTAAACAAATTCACAATCAAGGAGTAGAAATTGCCATCGTTATTGGTGGTGGAAATATTTTTAGAGGTGTTGCCGGAGCCAGCAATGGTATGGATAGAGTGCAAGGTGATTATATGGGAATGCTTGCCACGGTTATCAACGGAATGGCGTTGCAAGGTGCTTTGGAAGAAGCCGGAATGTTAACTCGTTTGCAAACTGCTTTAAAAATCGAAGCGATTGCAGAACCTTATATCAAAAGAAGAGCCGTTCGCCATTTAGAAAAAGGTAGAATTGTTATTTTTGGAGCTGGAACAGGAAATCCCTATTTCACGACTGATACTGCTGCTGTTTTAAGAGGAGTTGAAGTGGGTGCCGATGTAATTTTAAAAGGAACACGCGTAGATGGTGTATATAATGCCGATCCGGAAAAACACAAAGATGCCGTAAAATTTGATTATATTTCGTTTGAAGATGTGTTGAACAAAGGATTAAATGTGATGGATACCACCGCATTTACGTTAAGTCAAGAAAATAAATTGCCGATTATCGTGTTTGATATGAATAAACCGGGCAATTTACTAAGAGTTTGCAATGGCGAAACCATCGGAACAACTGTTACTATTTAATTTGGCTTTATTTTTGAATAATTAAATACGATTAAAAAATACTATCATGACAGAAGAAATAGATTTTATCATTGATACCGCAAAAGAACACATGGATGGTTCAATTGCTCATTTGGAAAAAGAATTTTTAAATATTAGAGCCGGAAAAGCAACACCACAAATGTTGGGTGGTGTTTTTGTAGATTATTATGGTTCGCAAACGCCGCTTTCGCAAGTGGCGAATATTAACGTCCCAGATGCAAGAACCATCACTGTAACTCCTTGGGAAAAAGGAATGTTGCATCCGATTGAAAAAGCAATTCAAATTGCCAATTTGGGTTTTAACCCGATGAATAATGGCGATAATATTATCATTTCTGTACCACCATTAACGGAAGAACGCAGAAGAGACTTGGTTAAACAAGCAAAATCAGAAGCGGAAGATGCCAAAATCGGAATTAGAAATGCTCGAAAAGATGCCAATACCGACATCAAAAAAGAAGAAAAAAACGGAACCTCGGAAGATATTTGTAAATCTGCTGAAGAAAGCATTCAAAAATTAACCGATGCTTACATCAAAAAAATTGATGATATTTTGGCCGTCAAAGAAGCCGAAATCATGAAAGTATAAATTGAAATCCACTTGAAAGAGTGGATTTTTTGTTTTAAAAAAGTACATTTGTGATTCGCATTTAAAATCTTATGAAACACCTCGTTTTTCTATTTCTTTTTTGCTCAATTTGTGTTCAGGCACAATTTAGAGTTACCGGGATTATTAAAGACGAAAGCACAAAAACACCTTTACCTTTTGCCACGATTCAATCTTCATCAGGAAGAACAACGATTGCCGATGTAACTGGAAAATTCGAATTTATCAGTTCATCAGCAGGCGAAAAAATGGTTGTTTCTTACCTAAATTATGTTAGCAAAGAGTTTGTTATAGAAAAAACCAGCCATTTTTCAGTCTTTTTAGAATCTAAACCAAAATTATCTGAAACAGAATTAATCCAAAAACAAGAACAATCAAAAAGATTTCTCAATGCAGTTTATGCTTCAATTGAGCAAAATAATCCCAAACAAGCACTTTCAACCTTTCAATACAAAGGCTACAATAAAATTGTTGTAACTGCTCATCCTGATTCAATAAAAGGGAAAATTGATACAATCAAAAAATCAAATAAAATAAAAATTGATTCAACCGATTTTAAATTTAAAAAACTAATTTCAAAACAACATTTATTTGTTACTGAGAAGGTTTCGTTATTTCAATACAGCGATTCTAAATTCAAAGAAACGGTATTAGGATCACAAATGTCGGGATTCAAAAATCCGATTTATGAAGTTATTGGTTTTAACCTTCAATCCTATTCTGTTTATGAACCTCGCTATGAATTATTAGAAACAAAGTATATAAATCCGATTTCAAAACAAGGTCTTCGCGATTATGATTTTGAACTGTTAGACACGATTTCAATTTCTAACCGAAAAACGGTTTTGGTTTATTTTAAAAACAAAAAAAGAATCAATAAAAAAGGAATGGAAGGATTGCTTTTTATTGATCAAGAAAATTTCGCTGTAGCCAAAGCCATTATGCGTGTGCGAGGAATTATCGATTTAACCGCAATTCATGAATATGAATTTTTATTGAATGAAAAAATTTGGTTTCCAAACACGTATGAACTAAAAATTATCAAAGGAAAAAATGATGATCCTATAAAAATCTTAGGAGGAACAATTGAATTTGAAGGAGAATATGATGAGTTGGGAACAAAACGTGAAAAAGCAGCTTCTGATTATTCTTATATGCAATCCAAAACATTTTTTTATGATCGTGAAATAAACATTCCTTTAAGCATAGCCAGAAATTCTGTTGCGATAGAAATAGACGAAGATGTTGCTAAAAAAGACACAACATTTTGGATAAAAAACAGAAAAGATCGTTTTAGTAAAAGAGACCGAAACACATTTGCTGTGAAAGATAGTTTAGCCTTTTTTAAAGGTATAAATGCCAAGCTTTTTTTTGGTAGAAAAATTATAAACGGTTATGTTCCGGTTGGTTTTTTTGATTTTGATTTACGCTACTTGGTGAGTTACAACAACTACGAAGGATTCCGTTTTGGCGTTGGCGGAACAACCAATGAACGATTTTCTAAAAATTTTAAAATAGACGGATATGTTGCCTACGGTCTTAAAGATGAAAAAATAAAGTATCATTTGGGTGGTTCTACTCGAGTTGGAAATTTTTCAAACACATGGGCCGGACTTTCATATATAGATGATATTCAGGAAATTGGAAGTACTAAATTTAATATCGACAAACGGGTTTTTAAAATCTATGACCCAAGACCAATCAACTTGAGTACGTTCTATCATCACAAAACTTGGAAAGGTTATGTAGAAACAAATTTTTTACCTAAAACAGAAAGTATTTGGCAATTGAATTATTCCAAAATTGAACCTTTGTTTAATTATGCTTTTTTTGATGGTGAAAATTTATACAATCGATACACGATGACCACCGCTTCAGTTTCCATTCAATGGAATCCGTTTAGCGATTATATGCATACGCCAAATGGAAAAATTGAAATTGAGAAGAGATTTCCGAAATTCACATTCCAATTTACAGAATCGTTACCGGATTTTTTAGGAAATGATTTTCAGTTTGGAAAAATTGATGCCCGAGCAGAATACGAAAAACAATTTATTAACGGACAAAAGTCTACTGTCTTAATTCAGGCTGGTTTTGCTTTTGGCGATGTTCCGCTGACACATTTATACAATAATTCACCTAACAATTTAGACCGTGATGCTTTGTTGCAACGATTAACCGTAGCCGGAAAAAACAGTTTTGAAACCATGCGATTTAATGAGTTTTTTTCAAGTCAATATGTGATGCTTCATTTTAAACATGGATTTAAACGAGTTGAATTGTTTAAAAAAGTAAAGCCTTCTTTGGTTTTAGTTAGCCGTATGGCTTGGGGTAATATGGAAAAACCCGAACAACATGTTGGGCTAAATTACAAAACCATCAACGAAGGTTATTTTGAATCCGGAATCGAACTAAACCAGATTTTCAGCGGATTTGGATTGGCTGGATTTTATCGCTACGGGCCAAATCAATTGAGTCGATTTGAAGATAATATTGCTATCAAACTAACTTTTGTTCTTGATTTAGGTTTGTAAAAGCAATTCGTTTTATTGATTATTTCAAAGATTAAATTACAGTTAAAACCATCAATTTAGCATTGATTTCACTACCTTTGCATCCGTTAAAATTATCGTATGGCTAAATGGTTTAGCGTAGGTTTTTGGGAATCTATCGCCCGAATAATCCTCAGAAACAGAATCACAATTCTTTCCATCGTTTTTCTATTGACAGTGTTTTTGGCATTGCAATGGAAACACATGCGTTTTACATATACAGAAGCAAATCTTCTACCCGATCATCATGAAGTAAATGAACAATACAATCAATTTTTAGATAAGTTTGGTGAAGAAGGAAATCTAATCATTATAGGTGTTCAAGACTCAACTTTTTTCACTCCAAAGCAATTTACAGCTTGGAAAAATTTGATGACAAACCTAAAAAAGTCAAAAGAAGTTGATTTGATAATTTCGGTTGATGATTTAAAAAAATTAAACAAAAACAAATCATTAGAAACGTTTGAATTGGTTGATTTTATTGATTCAACTAAAATTAAAAACGCAAAATATCTACTTGACAAACGCGAAGAACTTTTTGAACGTTTACCTTTTTATGAGCATTTATTGTTCAGCAAAAAAACCGGAACAATAAGGGCTGCGATTTATTTGGATAAGAAAATTGTCAATACAAGTGTTCGAAAAGATTTTGTGGTTGAGAATTTAATTCCACAAATAGAAGCTTTTGAAGAACAAACAAAAATCGATTTAAAAGTCTCCGGAATGCCTTATATCCGAACACTCAATTCGCAAAACATTGTGGATGAAATTGGCATTTTTATCGGAGCCGCACTATTGGTAACTTCGTTAATCTTTTTCTTCTTTTTCCGAAGTTTTAGAGCAACATTCATTTCTATGTGTGTTGTAATCATTGGTGTAATGTGGGCTTTTGGAACATTAGGTTTATTCGGATTTGAAATCACTGTTTTAACTGCCATAATTCCACCATTAATCATCGTAATCGGAATTCCAAATTGTATTTTCTTAATCAACAAATACCAGCAGGAAGTAAAAAAACACGGAAATCAGGCCAAATCATTACAGCGAGTTATTTCTAAAGTTGGAAATGCCACTTTGATGACTAATTTAACCACCGCTGCCGGTTTTGCTACATTTATCGTAACTGACAGCGAATTGCTAACCGAATTTGGAATTATTGCTTCGATCAACATTGTTTTGTTGTTCATTCTTTGCTTGCTGGTTATTCCGATTATCTACAGTTTTATGCCTTTGCCAAAGGATAAACATTTGGAACACCTTGACAAAACCTACACTAAAACATTTGTAAATTGGACTGAAAAAACAGTAAAAAACAGAAGTATTTCCATTTATATTACCTCAATTATTCTTCTTGTTGTGAGTATAATTGGAATATATCAAATGAAAATTTCAGGGAGTTTGATAGAAGACATGCCTAAAAAAACCGGATTTTTTAAAGATATTTTATTCTTTGAAAAAGAATTTGATGGTGTGATGCCTTTGGAAATCATGATTGACACCAAACGCAAAAAAGGTGTAATGAAACTTTCAACTTTGCGAAAAATGGAAGAAGTGCAAGAAATTATCAGTGAAATTCCTGAACTTTCTCAACCGATGTCGATTGTAAATGTAGTGAAATATTCTAAACAAGCTTACTACAACGGAAATCCCGATTATTATGAATTGCCAACCGCACAAGAGCAAGGCTTTATTTTAAGTTATGCCAAAAATGCAACCCAAAACAGTAAAGAAAATTTCATGAAAAGTTATGTTGATTCCACTGGTCAATATGCCAGAATCACCACTTTTATGAAAGACATCGGCACCGATAAAATGGAAAAAATTGAAGAAAAGCTTTGGGATAAAATCAATAAAGTTTTTCCGCAGGATCGATACACGGTCACCTTGACAGGAAAAGCATTAGTGTTTCAAAAAGGAACAAATTATTTGGTAACGAATTTAGTTTTATCCTTATTATTTGCCATTTTTCTCATTTCTCTTTTTATGGCCTATTTGTTTCGTTCGTTCAAAATGGTGCTTATTTCCTTAATTCCAAACCTATTACCATTGATAATTACAGCCGGAGTCATGGGTTATTTGGGAGTTCCGATAAAACCATCAACTATTTTAGTGTTTAGTATAGCTTTCGGAATTTCGGTTGATGACACGATTCACTTCTTAGCCAAATACCGTCAGGAATTACAAGCAAATAACTGGAAAATCAGAAAATCAGTGTTCAATGCGTTGCGAGAAACCGGTGTAAGTATGTTTTACACATCCATTGTTTTATTCTTCGGATTTTCAGTATTCATGATTTCCAGCTTTGGCGGAACAGTTGCTTTGGGCGGATTAGTTTCGGCTACTTTGCTTTTTGCCATGTTGTCCAATTTATTATTATTGCCGGCATTATTATTATCTTTAGAAAAGACAATTGCCAATCAAGAAGAATTTCTTCAACCTACCATTGATATTTTGGTGGAAGAAGACGAAAAAGAAACTCAACCTAAATCGTAGTCAAAAAAATTATAATCTACTATATTTGCATAGTAAACTTAAAACAAAATGAAGAAGCACACAAAAGTTAACGAATTACTAACAGCCACACCTGTTTTAACTGAAGTAACCGTAAAAGGTTGGGTTAGGACATTTAGAAACAATCAATTTATTGCCTTAAATGATGGTTCTACCATTAATAATATCCAATGTGTTGTAGATTTTGAAAACACACCGGAAGAAATCTTAAAAAGAATAACGACCGGAGCTGCTGTTTCGTTAACCGGAACATTAGCAGAAAGTAAAGGTGCGGGTCAAAAAGTAGAAGTTCAAGTTTCTAAAATTGAAATTTTAGGTGATTCGGATGCAGAAAAATATCCGATGCAACCCAAAAAACATTCGTTAGAATTTTTAAGAGAAAATGCTCATTTGCGTGTGCGTACCAATGCGTTTGGTGCAATTATGCGAGTGCGATCAACACTTTCATTTGCTGTTCATCAGTATTTTCAGGAAAGAGGTTTTTTCTATGTAAACACGCCAATTATAACCGGTTCAGATGCTGAAGGTGCAGGTGAAATGTTTAAAGTTACTGCTCTTCCATTCGATAACACCCCAAAAACAGAAGAAGGAAAAATAAATTATAAAGAAGATTTTTTTGGTAAAGAAACCAATCTAACTGTTTCCGGACAATTGGAAGCTGAAACGTATGCGATGGCTTTGGGTCAAGTTTACACATTTGGACCAACATTCAGAGCGGAAAATTCAAATACGTCTCGTCATTTAGCGGAATTTTGGATGATTGAACCCGAAGTGGCGTTTAATGAATTGGCGGATAATATGGACTTAGCGGAAGATTTTATCAAATACGTTATCAAATATACCGTTGACAAACATGAAGACGATTTGAAGTTTTTAGAACAACGTTTGTTAGACGAAGAAAAAAACAAACCTCAAGCTGAACGCAGTGAAATGAGTTTGTTAGAAAAATTAAATTTTGTTTTAGAAAATAATTTCAAACGTGTTACTTACACAGAAGCGATTGATATTTTAAGAAATTCAAAACCAAATAAAAACAAGAAATTTCAATATTTAATTGAAGAATGGGGTGCCGATTTACAAAGTGAGCACGAACGCTTCTTAGTTGAAAAACACTTTAAATGTCCTGTAATTTTATATGATTATCCGGCAAAAATTAAAGCGTTTTACATGCGTTTGAACGACAATACAGAACCAGGAAAAGAAACCGTTCGAGCAATGGACATCTTATTCCCGGGAATTGGTGAAATTGTTGGTGGTTCGCAAAGAGAAGAACGTCATGATGTTTTAGTTGAAAAAATGAAAGCATTAGGAATTGATGAAGAAGAATTATGGTGGTATTTGGATACGCGGCGTTTTGGAACGGCTGTTCACTCCGGTTTCGGTTTAGGATTTGAAAGATTAGTTCTTTTTGTAACCGGAATGACTAATATTCGCGATGTAATTCCGTTCCCTAGAACACCGCAGAACGCAGAATTCTAAATTTGTTTCAAGTTTCAAGTTGTTGATTGTTCAACAACTTGAAACTTGAAACCTTAAACTTTTAAACAAAAAGATTTTTACTATTTGCCACGAAGAAAAGAAGACGCTAAGATTATGATTACTGATGAAGAAGAAAGAATTGCAAAAATTATTGTAAATTCTGCCTATCAAGTTCACAAAAAACTTGGTCCGGGTTTATTGGAAAAAATTTATGAAGCTTGTTTAGCTTATGAATTAGAAAAAGCAGGATTGAAAGTCAAAAGACAAATTGATTTGCCAATTATTTATGATGAATTATATTTTGATGAAGGTTTACGCCTTGATTTATATGTTGAAGAATCCATCATCATTGAAATAAAAGCAGTTGATATTGTTAATCCTATTTGGAAAGCACAATTGATAAGTCATTTAAAATTAACACAAAATCAATTAGGCTTTTTAATTAATTTTAATGTTCCTTTGATAAAAGACGGCATTAAAAGATATATTTACACAAAGAATTACTAAATTATTATAGTTACAATGAGCTTTGTGCCTTCAAAAAAACCAAAGAAAAATACTTTGTGACTTTGTGGCAAAAATTTCAGAGTTAAGTAGTAAAAGAATATAAAAATGTTAAAACAAAATCTACAATTCAAATTATCTCAAAAATTATCTCCTCAACAAATTCAGTTGATGAAGTTAATTCAATTGCCTACGCAGGCTTTTGAACAACGATTGAAAGAGGAAATGAATGAAAATCCGGCATTAGAAGGCGGAAAAGAGGAAGATGAATATGAAGATGAATATGAAAAAGAAGAGTTTGACGATTACGAAGAAGATGAATATGATCGAATTGATGCAGAAGACATCAACATCGATGAATACTTAAGTGACGACGAAACTCCGGAATATAAACTCCAAGCCAACAATTACAGCGATGATGACGAAGACCGCGAAACACCTTTTGCTGCTCCGGTTACTTTTCATCAGGATTTGATAAATCAGCTAAACACCTTTATTCTCTCTGAAGAAGATAGAGAAATTGCTGAATTTTTGGTGGGAAGCATTGACGACATGGGTTACATCCGTCGATCGGTAGCCGATATTGTTGACGATTTAGCATTTACGCAAGGTATTTATACCGATGAACAAGCGGTTGAACGCATTCTTCATATTGTTCACGAATTAGAACCTTCCGGCGTTGGTGCACGCGATTTGCAAGAATGTTTGTTGTTGCAACTCAAACACAAGACGCCAACAGAATCAGTAGATTTGGCAATTGATATCATCGAAAATCAGTTTGAACAATTTACAAAAAAACATTACGATAAACTTCTTCATAAATACGGCGTTTCGCAAGATCAACTTAAAAAAGCAATTGAAGAAATTGAAAAGTTGAACCCTAAACCGGGTGGAGCTTTTACCGGAAACAACAAAATGATTGAACATGTTGTTCCCGATTTCACCATTCGAATTGTGGAAGGCGAACTTGAACTTTTATTAAACGGAAGAAATGCACCGGAACTTCATGTGTCAAAAGATTATCAAGACATGTTGCGAACGTATAAAGATTCTCGTGACAAATCGAATGCTCAAAAAGATGCAGTTCAGTTTATCAAACAAAAATTAGATTCTGCAAAATGGTTTATAGATGCCATCAGACAACGTCAAGAAACGTTGTTTGTCACGATGAATGCAATCATGCATTATCAGCAAGAATTTTTTTTAGAAGGTGATGAAACCAAACTTCGTCCGATGATTCTAAAAGACATTGCCGATATGATTGGGTTGGATATTTCTACCGTTTCCAGAGTTGCCAACAGTAAATATGTGGAAACACCTTATGGTACCAAACTCATCAAAGAATTCTTTTCAGAATCAATGAAAAATGACCAAGGCGAAGATGTTTCTACGTTGGAAATTAAAAAAATTCTTCAAAATGTGATTGAAGAGGAAGATAAACAAAAACCGCTACCAGACGACCAATTAGCCGAAATTTTAAAAGAAAAAGGTTACCCAATCGCCCGAAGAACTGTGGCCAAATACCGAGAACAATTGGATATTCCGGTTGCTCGCATGCGGAAAAAAATATAATTGTTTGAAAAACATTCTCCCCATATTCTCCTATCTTTTTCATCCGCTTTTTATATCGGTTTATGCGGCCGCTTTCTTTTTTGTTTTGTTTTGGGATTTTTTTGTGTTGCAGGAAATCTATCTGTATATGATTCAGATAGTGATTATCACAGTGCTGATTCCTATTTCATTATTTTATCTTCTTTTGTCTTTGGAAAAAGTAGATTCGATTATGATTGCACAAGTTTCACAACGAAAAATCCCGTTAACAATCAATTGCATTTTATTACTTATTCTTACCCAAAAAAGCATCACAATTGATAGAATTCCTGAGCTTTACTTTTTCTTTTTTGGAGCTTTTTGGAGTACAATCTTAGCCATAATATTTCTTTTCTTAAAGATAAAAGCCAGTTTACACATGCTTGGAATAGCGGCATTAACGTTTTTTATAATTGCATTAAGTTCAAGAGTAGAACTACCCTTACTTTATACTGTCGCCACTTTTATCACACTCAATGGATTTGTGGCTTCCTCAAGGTTGCAGATGAAAGCTCACACGATGTTTGAATTATTTGTAGGATTCTTTTGCGGAGCAATTCCGCAGTTTTGTTTGTGGTACTTTTGGTTATAGAATATAAAATTGCAAACCTAAATTTAACGTACTCAACTCCATTGGTCTTCCATCAAATTTTGCTTCAGATTTAAAGATAGTGTTAAACCCATAATAGGCATAAAAATTCCACGTATTATAACCAGTAGCAAGATAAATTCCATATTGAAATGCGTTGAATTGCTTGTTATTATTAATTTTAATATCACCGGAATTAGAGATAAACCGAGAATTATTAAATATCATATAGCTCAATTTGAAGCCCGTATACAATCTAAAAAACTTATGACTTTCCGGGGTAGATGTTCGCCAACGTACTTCAATTGGAAGATCTACATTAATGAACGAAAACTGATTTTTCTTGAACGAAATATCACTGTCAATAACTGTATATGTGAAATCTGAATCTATATCAGAAATAAGTAAGTTCTGATTATATGCCTGATAAGCCAATCCAAGACCCGCTGCAACAGCAAACGTTCTATTTTTACTTATTGGCATATCACGAAGAAAACCAAAATGTAACCCGGTAGAAAAACCATCTTGCGAGACACCTCTCGGTTTGTTTTGCAACACATTATAGGCAAATCCAAAATAGAATTGGTCTTCTCGGTATAATGAATCTATTTTCTTTTCATAATACAACGTGTCTTGTGCCAGCATTACACATGAGAAGAAAAACAAAAAAAGACTTAACTTCATAAAAAACTCATTTGAAATATAAAATTACAAAAAAAGCCACGCAAATGCGTGGCTTATGTATTTAAAATTGTTGCATTAATTAGTTACTTTACCTTGATTGGTAGTATAATTAATTTTTAAAGCTTCAACTTTTCTTAATTCTTGTTTGATTTCTGTAACAAGACCCATTTTAACTTCTTTATCCACTTTTAGTGAAGTAGTTAAAACATTTTCTAATTCTGGTGGTCTTGCAGCTCTCTCAGCTAAAACAAAGTTTCTAATTTCCGTAACATCTGAAAGACGATCGTTTAATTGAATACGAGCACCTTCACCATATTGTGAACGATATTTTTCATGAGGTTTCCCAGCGAAAATAAACATTACACGCTCCTTCTTTTCTAATTTAGTTACCTGATCTGCTTTTGGTAAAGCATTTTGAATCATCAAATCATTATCTTTCATCACAGTAGCAACCATGAAGAAAAACAACAACATGAAAACAATATCCGGCAAAGATGCTGTTGAAATCGCTGGCACTTCCCCTCCTTTTTTCTTTTTAAATTTAGACATACTTCTAAAATTTATAATTAATTATCTTTTCGGTTCTGCCTCAGAAAGCTTTTGAGGGAATAATGTTTGTATATCTTTAATAAGAGGTTCAATTCTCTCACGTTGAGCATCTCTTGTTCTAGGATCATCAAACATAGCTTCTAACTCACGGAAAGTCTTCCCGTATCTTGCTTTACATTCTCTGTCTCTTAAAAAATAATAGGCGGCTACTAATTCATTTTGAACCGAGATATACGCTTCATAAGATGTTTCTGAATCATTTTGTAAAGAAATAATTGCTTTATCTGGATTATCAGACGAAGCTATATCTCCGGCTCCTTTACAATAACTACAGGAACCATCTCCACCATTATCAAGAAAAGCTATTGCTGCTTCTCTTAAATCTTTCAAATCCATAGGAACATCTTCAACCAAGAGTTGATCATTTTTATTAATCAATACTGTGAAAATATTTTTCTCTTTAATTGGAGGTGGATCTGTTTGTGTTTCATCAATCGGAGGTAACTTTCTGTTAATCCCTTGATCGGTTTGAATAGTTGTGGTTACAAGGAAGAAAATCAACAGCAGGAACGCAATATCTGCCATCGATCCGGCATTCACTTCCGGTGCACCAGCTCTGTTTTTTCTAGCCATTTTTTACTTTTTAATTCTTTTATATCCTGAGAAAAACATTAGTCCTACAGCCACTAAAGCTAATATATAAAAAGCATTTAGACCTGTACTAACCATTTTTGAGCCAAACGATGAAACTTCTCCACCATCTTTCAATGGCACTGGAGTTCCGTCAGCAAAAATAAAGGCAATTAGAATAACTCCTAAAAATGCTCCAACACTGATAAGTGTTTTCTTCAAATCTTTTGAAGCAAGATTTTTAAGCGTGTACAACAACACCAATACAATTGCTATGAAAAGTGTTAAGTAAGCAACATAAATATACGGCTCAATCATCCCTCCATCAGGAGAGTCAGACGCCATAATTGTTGCCAGAAACACAATAGAAATTATACTTAATACAATAACTATTAATCTGGATAACTTGTTTAAGTTCATACTGATAGTTATTTTAAATTATCTTTTGTTTTTGTAATCTACAAGGATGTCAACTAAACTGATAGAAGCATCTTCCATATCGTTTACGATTGAATCAATTTTTGCAATAATATAGTTATAGAATACTTGAAGAATCATCGCAACAATTAAACCAAATACCGTTGTTAATAACGCTACTTTAATACCTCCTGCTACAAGTGATGCATCCATGTTACCGGCAGCTTCGATTTTATCGAAAGCCTGAATCATCCCGATTACAGTTCCCATGAACCCTAACATCGGTGCTAATGCGATGAACAATGAAATCCAAGATACGTTTTTCTCTAATTGACCCATTTGAACTCCTCCGTAAGAAACAACTGCTTTTTCAGCTGATTCAACACCGTGGTCAATACGATCTAAACCTTGATAGAAAATAGATGCAACAGGACCAGCAGTATTTCTACATACTTCTTTTGCAGCATTTACACCACCAGATTGAAGAGCATCTTCAACATCTTTGATTAATTTTTTTGAATTTGTTGTAGAAAGATTTAAATAAATAATTCTTTCAATAGCAATAGCTAAACCTAAAATCAAACATAACAAAACGATCCCCATAAATCCAGGACCCCCTTGAATAAATCTTTCTTTTAACTCTTGCGTAAATGGTTTGTCTGCAGCTGTAGTATCATCATCAGCAGTTTCAAGAGTTGCTGCTTCTTCTACTGGAGCTGGTGCTGCTGCTTCAACAGCTGGCTCAGTTGTTTGAGTTGTGTCTTCTTGTGCTTGAACTGTTCCAAACGTCATTAGACCTGTGATTGCCAAAATAGAAAATAATCTTTTCATTGCTTTTGTTCTTAATTTAATTAGTTAATCAGGTTAAAGGTATAAATTTATTTTTAATTAATCACACATTATAAAAAAATGGCGGAGAGAAAGGGATTCGAACCCTTGATACCCTTTTGGAGTATACACACTTTCCAGGCGTGCTCCTTCGACCACTCGGACACCTCTCCTCATTGTTTACAACGTATTTTAAGAGTGCCAAATAACAAAAAAAAACTCACCTATAAAAATTAATTTTGTTATTTTTATGACAATTCTCCTCGTAAAGAAGTTTCAAAAATGGTTTTGAACACTTTAGCAGAAACATTTTGTCCCAAAAGATACATTAATTTTGTGATTGCTGCCTCTGTGGTGATGTCTTTTCCTGAGATTACTCCTATCTTTTTTAGATATGTACTCGTTTCATATTGCCCCATGTTGACACTTCCGCCGGAACACTGTGTCACATTTATAACGTAAATTCCTTTTTTTATTGCCTTTTTCAACACAGAAATAAACCATTCTTCTGTGGGAGCATTTCCGGCTCCGTAGGTTTCTAAAACTATTCCTTTTAAATTTGGTATGTCAAATAAAGAGGCCAAAACATTCTGATTTAGTCCAGGAAACATTTTAATAATCGCCACATTCGAATCTAATTCTTTGTGTACAACCAGTTTTTTTGTTGTGCTTGCCTGAAAAAGTGATTCATTGTTTATTTTAATATGCACTCCTGATTCTGCCAAAGCAGGGAAATTGGGTGATGCAAAAGCCATAAAATGTTCTGCATTAATCTTACTCGTTCGGTTTCCTCTGTATAATTTGTATTCAAAATAAAGGCAAACTTCTTTAAAAACAGGCTTTCCTTTTTGCTTTAACGAAGCGATTTGAATGGCCGTAATTAAATTTTCTTTGGCATCAGTCCGCAAATCTCCTATTGGCAATTGAGAACCTGTAAAAACAATTGGTTTGGATAGATTTTCAAACATAAAACTCAATGCTGAAGCCGAATAAGACATTGTATCAGAACCATGAAGCACTACAAATCCGTCAAAATTGGCATAATTATCTTCAACAATTTGTGCCATTTCAACCCATTTTTGCGGATTCATATTGGAAGAATCGATGGGTTTTTCAAACGAAATGGTTTCAATATCACACTCCAATTGTTTTAATTCCGGAATTCGTTGAAGTAGTTTTTTAAAATTAAATGCCTTTAACGCACCTGTTTCAAAATCTTTCATCATTCCGATGGTTCCGCCGGTATATATTAAAAGTATGTTGGCTTTAGAATGCATTTTGATATTTCATCTTATTAGTCACGGGATTGGCATACATTGCCAGAAAACTTTCAACCATTTTTGGATTACTGGAATCGATCTTTAATTCTAATCTTCTTTCAAATAATGATTTTTCTTCTTCCGTGTATAAGTGACTGTATTTAGTTGAATTGTGCATTAAATCATGAGCAATAAAGTTGGTTGGCCATAATTTATATGAACTCAAAATAGAATCATCAATCACCTGTGCTACTGCCTGAATTTGACGGTTAGAATTGTCTTCATTTATTTTAATTTCATCCATTTCTGTCTCCAAAACATCGCCAATATGCATATGAATACGTTTTTTTTGACCCATTATTCCACTCAATAGCGTGATGAAATCTTCATTTTTCTCCTTAATATATACTTCATTATTTGCCTCTGCCATCAGTTGCGGCATTTTTAAAGCATCGGTAGGATCATATTCATACGAAATTGAAACGGGAACAATTTTCAATTTCTTAAAATAATCCATTACATTTTCCTCATCAGAACCCATTCCTAACATTTTTAAAACGCCTTGATGTGTGGCATCATTTCCATCTTTGGTTCTTCCTTCGCGTTGAGCAATCCAAACTGAACGATTTTCTCTCAACAATAATTGACCAATGTACTCCGACATCAGTTTTGAACTTTGCAGCAATTCTCTTGGTGATAATCCGCGTTGAACTAAAAAATTTCGATTGAGTTTTGATAATTTGTATAAGAAATCCTTCTTAACCAAATTGTCTCCAATTGCAGACGCCGTCATAACCAAACCGTGTTCATACAATGCCACATTGAGTAACGAAGTGTCAAGAATAATATCCCGATGATTGGAAATGAACAAATAAGATGCGTTTTTTTCCAACTTTTCAAAACCGGAAGTAGTTAATCCTTCCGAACTGCGTTGAAGCACTTTTTGCACGGAATGATAAACAAAGTTTATTTGAAAATCCCTGATTGAATGTGTTTTTTGAAGTTGGTCTATCCAAACATTTTCATCAACATCAGGAAAAGTAAAATTCATCAACGCTTTCATCATTGGATGATGAATCACCGAACGGATTCCTTCGTTTACTTCACTGTCGTAATAAGGTCGAATCGTATCAAATTTTGACATTAATCAGATTTTTTGAATTCACAAATGAACAAAAAAATTGTGACTTTTAAAGTAATATTTCGTTAAATACCAAAAATTGCTTTTGAATTTTCAGTTGTAATTCCTGCTACTTCTTCTACAGAAACGCCATAAATAGTTGCTAATTTTTCGGCAACCAAAGAAACATAACTACTTTCATTACGCTTTCCGCGAAAAGGAACCGGAGCTAAATAAGGCGAATCGGTTTCTAAAACAATGTGTTTCATGTCGATTTGATGAAGAAATTGATCGATTTTTCCGTTTTTGAAAGTTACAACACCACCAATTCCCAATTTCATATTATAAGAAATCGCTTGTTGGGCTTGCTCGAAATTTCCGGTGAAACAATGAAAAATTCCAAATAAGTCATCGCTTTTTTCCGATTCTAACACGTCGAAAATTTCATCAAATGATTCTCGACAATGAATTACAATAGGTAATTTATATTTTTTGGCTAATTGAATTTGATGTTTGAAAGCGATTTTTTGAATTTCCAACGTTGATTTATCCCAAAACAAATCGATGCCAATTTCGCCAATGGCAATAAATGTTCGTTTGGACAATTCGGTTTCGATGTGATTTAATTCATCTGAATAATTTTCTTTAACATAACATGGATGCAATCCCATCATCAAAAAAACATTTTCCGGATAATTTTCTTCCAAATCATACATCGATTGTGTGCAGGTTGAATCGATGGCCGGAACAAAAAAACGAGTTACACCTTTTGAAATGGCTCTTTGCACCATTTCGTTTCTATCCAAATCAAATTCTTCAGAATATAGGTGGGTGTGTGTATCGGTTAAAATCATGCGGCAAAAATAAGTAAATTTCAAGATAGTTTGTACAGCTTTGTTTTGACTTTAATTTGAATTACATTTGAACTTCAAAATCACAAAATGAAGAATTTACAAGATCTTTTAAAAGATTCAGGATATAAAAAAATTGCTTTTAAAGTTTCTAAGACACAACATTTGTTGATAAAAGCCACGATAAATGGTGTGAAAGGAAATTTTATTTTAGACACCGGAGCATCCAACAGTTGCATTGGATTTGACAAAGTTGAACATTTTAATGTAAATGCCAAAGCTTCTAAAACCAAAGCCGCAGGAGCCGGAGCAACCGGAATGGAAACGCAAATTGGCAAAAACATCACCTTAAAAATTGGTCGTTGGAAAACCAAAAATCTGCATTTGGTTATTTTTGATTTAACCCACGTGAATTTAGCTTTAACGCAATACAAAGCCAAACCTGTTCACGGAATCATTGGTGCCGATGTTTTGTTGGAAGGAAAAGCGATTATTGATTATTATAATCATTGTTTATATTTATCATAATTATTTCCTAAAAAATTTGGCATTATTTTTGGAAATCTCGTTTCATATTAATTAATTTTAGAACTTTAAAACAATTCTATATGAAACTAAAAACTACTATTACTTTTTTATTACTTTTTGCTTCAGCTCTTTCATTTGGGCAGATTCAGCCGTATGGCCATTTGACAATTTTTTCGGAAGACGGTGATAAATTTTATTTAATTTTGAATGGAGAACGTATTAATGACGAACCACAGACTAACATTCGTGTAGAAGAATTAGTACAACCTTATTACAACGCTAAAATTATTTTTGAGGATAAAATGCGTCAGGAAATTTCTAAAAACTTTCTTCAAATAACGGATGTTGATGAAGTATTTATGGATGTTACCTACAAAATTAAGAGAGACAAGAACAAACCTTCTAAAATGAAGCTAAATTTCTTTTCGATGACGCCGATTCCTGAGCGTTATGTAGCACCGTCTAATATGTATGTAAGACGATGGGGTCAGCCAGCACCACCTCAACAAGTGATTGTGCAACAAACTGCTCCTGTTGGTGTGGTACAGCAAACTACAACTACAACCACGTCGGTTGGTGGAGTGAATGCAGGTGTGAGTGTTGGCGGAGTTGGTGTGAACATTTCAATAAACGATCCGGTTTTCAGTGGAAGCACTACAATTACTGAAACAACGACAGTTACATCTGGTGGCGGAGCTGTTGTAGGTTATCAAGAACCAATACAAGAAGGTTGTTATGGTGCAAGACCAATGAATAACGGCAATTTTAGTAGTGCTTTACAAACTATTAAAAATCAAGGCTTTGATGAATCGAGATTAAAAACCGCTAAACAAATTGCTCAAAATAATTGTTTGAATACGAACCAAATTGTGGAAATCTGTAAAATTTTTGGCTTTGAAGAAACGCGTTTAGACTTTGCCAAGTTTGCTTTTGATGCATGTGTTGAACCTCAAAATTACTTTAAAGTAAACAATGTGTTCTCGTTTACTTCAAGTGCGGATGAATTGAATGATTTTATTTCGAGGAGGTAAATAATTGTTATTTCATAAAAAAATCCCGATTAGAAATTTCTAATCGGGATTTTACTTTTTATGGAAATTTGAAACTATAGTTCCAATGCTTTTTTAGGATTGTTATCCATCAATAATTCTGTTGGGTTTTCTAATCCTTCTTTCACGGCAACTAAGAATCCAACTGATTCTCTACCGTCAATGATTCGGTGATCGTAGGATAATGCGACATACATCATTGGAGCAATCACCACTTGACCATCAACAGCAATTGGACGCTCAATAATATTGTGCATTCCTAAAATTCCTGATTGTGGTGGGTTGATGATTGGTGTAGAAAGCATACTTCCGAACACACCACCATTTGAAATGGTAAATGTTCCTCCGGTCATATCATCTACTGTAATCTGACCATCACGAGCACGAATGGCTAAACGTTTGATTTCTGATTCAATTCCGCGGAAAGACAATGTTTCTGCATTTCTAACTACTGGAACCATTAATCCTTTTGGTCCTGAAACAGCTACAGAAATATCACAGAAATCATAAGCAATTTTGTGATCGCCATCTATCATAGAATTCACATCTGGATAAAGTTGTAAAGCTCTGGTCACGGCTTTGGTAAAGAAAGACATAAAGCCTAATCCTAATCCGTGTTTATCTTTAAAAGCATCTTTGAATTCGCTTCTTAATTTATTTACGTTGGTTAAATTAACTTCGTTGAACGTAGTTAACATTGCTGTTTCATTTTTAGCCGAAACTAATCTCTCGGCTACTTTACGACGCAACATCGATAATTTAGTTCTTTCTGAACCACGGTTTCCGCCGGTTGGCGTTCCCATAGACGGAACAGCGTTTACAGCATCATCTTTGGTGATTCTTCCGCCTTTTCCGGTTCCAACGATATCGGAAGGTTGAATATTTTTTTCATCTAAAATTTTACGAGCTGCCGGTGAAGGTGCTTGTGTTGCATACGTTTTTTCAGGAGTTGGAGTTGCTTTTGGGGCCTCTACTTTTTTCTCTTCTGCTTTTGGTGCTTCTGTTTTGGCTTCTGCTTTTGGTGCATCACCGCTTGGTTTTGCAGCAGATGTATCGATTAAACAAACTACGGCTCCAACAGCTACAGCGTCACCTTCTTCGGCTTTTAGCGTGATGATTCCGCTGGCTTCTGCCGGTAATTCTAAAGTGGCTTTGTCTGAATCAACCTCAGCAATAGCTTGATCTTTTTCTACGTAATCGCCGTCTTTTACTAACCAGGTTGCGATTTCTACTTCTTTTATTGATTCTCCCGGAGAGGGAACTTTCATTTCTAAAATCATATTCTTTTTAGTTTAAAGTTTCAGGTTTAAAATTTAATTCTGAAAATTATGTATTTATTTATTGGTATGTTCTTTAATTATTAATTCGATAAAATCAAATAATTCGGGCACATCTTCTTTTGCTGTCTTAAATACTAACCTGTAATCTACACCCATGTAATCATGTATTAATTTATCTCTCATTCCTGCCATAAATTTCCAAGGAACTTGATTGTATTTTAATCTAAAATCAATACTAAGATTTTTTGTTGCTTCGCCTACAATTTCTAAAGCTCTAACTACTGCTCTTTTAATTACTTCATCCTCAATAAAAAGTTCATATGTTAAAGAATTGGTTGTGTTTATTACAAATTTTAACTCTTCAAAAATATGACCTATAAATTCTATTTCGTCAGATTTTGACATAATCAACTTCTTTTAGGATATGAGGGCCAATATATCTGCTTAAACCATTTTTTGTTACAATATCAATTTTATTGTTTTTGAATATTGATTCAATAAACTCACAAAAATTGAAATACTTAACATAGGATATTTTATCAATATCATAATCTACCAAAATATCAATATCACTGCTTTCTGTTTGTTCATTGCGAACATACGAACCAAACAAACCTATTTGAGTAACGCCAAAACTTTTAATAGTTTCTTTGTTATCAATAATTTTTTGAAATATGTCTTGTTTAGTCAGCATTGTATTTTTAATAAATTTTCAATCTGCTAATTTATGAATTTTATCTTTTATTCTGTGTTATCACTTTTTAGCCCTGATAGCAGCGGAAATCCTTTTGGCATTTTTTGTTAGTTTTTGTTGGCAAAAAAAAGCGACCTTGGGAGCTCTTTTTTTGACTTACAAAAACAACAAAAAATGGTAAAAGATTGAAGCGGATAGCAGGATTAGCTTCTTATCTAAACAAATTTTTATCAAATACCATTCTGATTGCATCGGCGTGACGTCTTCTGTCTCTGGTGTGACTTCCGGCGGCCGGTGCTGCATAGGCTTTTAACGATGCTAATCGCCATTTTACCAAGTCAAAATTCATTAACATAAAACTGTATGCTCCCATATTTTTGGGTTCTTCTTGTGCCCAAACGTAATCGTCTGCGTTGGGATATTTGGCTATTATTTCTTTTAATTGCTCGATTGGTAACGGGAACAATTGCTCGATTCGAACCAAAGCTACGTCATTTCTGCCTAAGTTTTCTCTTTCGGCTAAAATATCGTAGTAGAATTTTCCGGTGCAAAATACGAGTGTTTTTACTTTCTTTTTGTCAACTGAATTGTCGTCGATGGTTTCTTGGAAACTTCCGTTGTATAATTCTTCTTTGGTTGAAACACACAATGGGTGACGCAGTAAACTTTTTGGTGAAAACACGACTAACGGCTTGCGGAACTTGGTTTTCATTTGTCTTCTTAACAAGTGGAAGAAGTTGGCAGGCGTTGTACAATCGGCTACATACATATTGTGACGGGCACAAAGTTGCAGGTAACGTTCCATTCTGGCGGAAGAGTGCTCGGCACCTTGACCTTCGTAACCGTGAGGCAATAGCATAACGATTCCGTTTTGGTTATTCCATTTGTCTTCGCCACACGAAATGTATTGGTCAATCATGATTTGGGCACCGTTGGAGAAATCACCAAATTGGGCTTCCCAAATGGTTAATGCATTTGGATTGGCTAAGGCATAACCATAATCAAACCCTAAAACGCCATACTCGGAAAGGAACGAGTTGAACACGTTGAACTTTCCTTTTTTATCTTTTAATCCGTTTAATAAAATTACTTCTTCTTCGCTGTCTTCTACTTTTACAACGGCGTGACGGTGCGAGAAAGTTCCTCTTTCTACATCTTGACCGGAAATTCGAACGTCATACCCTTCGGTTAATAATGTTCCGTAGGCCAACGTTTCGGCAGTTCCCCAGTCGATGGTATCGTTATCGTACATTGTTTTTCTGTCGGTAACAATTTTGCTGATTTTGTTGATGAACTTTTTATCTGATGGTAAAGTTGAAATGGATTCAGCAATGACATCCAATTTCTTTTTGTCGAATGTTGTTTTTACTTTTTTCAACATTTCATCGTCTGAAACTTGCTCAAATCCTTCCCATTCATTTTGCATAAATGGCGTGATGATGGTCAATTCTTTTTTGCGAGAAGCTTCTAAGTTTTGATCTAATTTGGCTTTGTAATCGCTTTCGATTTTGGTAACATACGCTTGATCAACAATGCCGTCTGTAATCAACTTTTCAGCATAAATATCTCTTGGATTTCTATGTTTTGCGATGATTTTGTATAAAACCGGTTGGGTAAAACGAGGTTCATCACCTTCATTATGACCGTATTTTCTATAACCTAATAAATCGATAAATACATCACGACCAAAAGTCATTCTAAAATCTAATGCAAAAAGCATCGCGTGAACAACTGCTTCAGTGTCGTCTGCATTAACGTGAAGCACTGGAGATAATGTCACTTTTGCCACATCCGTACAATAAATAGATGAACGAGCATCAAGGTAATTGGTTGTAAATCCGACTTGGTTGTTAATCACCAAATGGATTGTTCCTCCGGTTTTGTAACCGTCTAATTGCGACATTTGAACAATTTCATACACGATTCCTTGTCCGGCCACTGCGGCATCTCCGTGAACGGCGATTGGCAATACTTTTGAGAAATCGTTCGGGAAATATTTGTCTTGCTTTGCTCTGGTAATTCCTTCAATCACAGCACCAACCGTTTCTAAGTGAGAAGGGTTTGGAGCTAAATTGATGTTGATATTTTTACCTGATTTTGTTTTTCTGTCGGCAGTTAAACCTAAATGGTATTTTACGTCGCCGTCAAAATATTCTTTATCATAATCTTTTCCGTCAAATTCGGAGAAAATGTCTTGTGTTGGTTTGCCAAAAATGTTGGCTAAGATGTTCAAACGACCACGGTGAGCCATTCCCATCACAAATTGCTCAACGCCTTTTTCGGCAGCAGATTCAATTAATGCATCTAAAGCGGGGATGATGCTCTCTCCTCCTTCTAATGAAAAACGTTTTTGACCTACATATTTTGTATGTAAAAAGTTTTCGAAAGAAACGGCTTCGTTTAATTTATTCAAGATATGCTTTTTCTGATCTCCGGAGAAATTAGGTAAATTATCATTGATGTTTAAACGTCTTTGAATCCACTCGATTACTTCCGGTTTACGAATGTACATATATTCGATACCGATGGATTGGCAATAGACATTGTCAAGATGTTTAACAATTTCACGCAATGGTTTTGGATCGTGACCCAATACTTTGGCGGCATCAAAAACCGTATCTAAATCGGAAGATGATAAACCAAAATTTTCTAAAGCCAAGGTTGGAGCATACACTCTTCGCTCACGAACAGGATTGGTTTTGGTGAATAAATGACCACGTGTTCTGTATGCATCAATCAATTTAAGAACATTAAATTCTTTTTGTAATTTATCAGAAACGAGACTACAGTCTTGATTTCCGGCAGAAAAATCGGCCAATTGGGTAACGGCTTCATTGTCGCTTGCAGATTCTAAACCAAAATCAAACCCTTGAAAAAAGGCTCTCCAACTTGGTTCAACAGCATCCGGATTAACGGTATATTGTTCGTAAAGATCTGCAAAAAATTGTGTGTGTGCTGCGTTTAAAAAGGAAAACCTATCCATAATTAGTAGTAATAAACCTTATTTGTTAAAAATAGTTTTGCAAAAGTACAATATTTGCAATAATCTTTTATCTATTTTTACATACTTTTATGTTTTTAATTGCTAAAATGATATAGAGATGAAATATGCTGTAAAACTTACAATTTTTAGTTTCTTTTTGTCTGCATTTTTTTATTCGGAAAATGCTTTTTGTCAAGAAAATAATAGTCTTTCTCAAAACCAAAAAAGTGAATTTTGGTCAAAAGTTCGTTTTGGAGGTGGAATAGGTTTGGCTATTGGAAACAACTATACTGATATTACTCTGGCTCCCGGAGCGATTTATGATTTTAACCAATACATTAGTCTTGGCTTTGGAGTGCAAGGAAGTTATGTAAAGCAAAAGAACTTTTTTGAATCGTATATTTATGGTGCGAGTATGATTGTGTTGGGAAATCCGATTCCGGAAATTCAATTATCTGCTGAATTGGAACAACTTCGAGTGAACACGACTTATAAAGACAATTTTGGTTCTTTGAAAGATAATTTTTGGAACACCGGTCTGTTTTTAGGTGCTGGTTATCAAACGAATAATGTAACAATTGGTCTTCGTTATAATGTGTTGCACAACGACAATAGAAATGTGTATTCTGAGGCTTGGATGCCGTTTGTTAGAGTTTATTTCTAAACCAAACCTTTTGCCATTCTCTTTTTAAAATTAAGAACGCCACTTGTTCAGCCAATTCGGCAATGTCATCTCCATTGAGTTTTTTGACTTCTTCTTCGGAAACATCGATGATGTAGAGTAAATTTAAATATTCGGCAAATTTGTATTGAATAAGTCGATAAACTTTTTCGTGCAATTGGATTTTTAATTCGTTTGGCGAAGTGCTTAACGGAAAATCAACCGGTTCGTTTGCAAAATTGAAATCTTTGTTGAGTTGTTCAATGAGTTTGAGGTAAAGATTTTCTTTTTCTGCTTCGGTTAGAAGATGGTCGGTTGATGTTGGGATGGGATACATTTTATTTTTTATTTTAATGGAACACCGATTGGTTGGATTAAATGGATTTACGCTGACTTTTTTTGTTCGCAGGCGAAAATGGATTCGGATGGATTTTATTCTGTATACTTATTCTGTTATAGCAACTACTTACTGTTACTAAACCCTACCTGCTTCGCAGGAGATTGCTACGCCAGTTCGCTATCGCTCGTGTCCTATTTCGACTTCGTCATCTTGCGGAATGACAAAGAACCTGCAACCCACAACTTTCAAACCCGCAACCCGCAACTTAAACCTCCCTCTTCATCAACTTCTCGCCAAAAGCTCTCAATACCATTTTCTTTTCTTCGCCAATTTGCATTTTGGTTAAGGTTTCAAAGGCTTTCATCGTGTACTCTTCTATTGCTTTTTGAGTTGCTTTTGATGCTCCGGTTTGATTAAAAAATTCTTTCACTGATTCAATTTTTTCCGTATTATCATTCGGTTGAATTGAATATAAATGCAACAATTGCTCTCGTTCCTCTGCTTTGGCAAATTCCATTGCTTTTAAGTAAAGATACGTTTTTTTGTTTTCGATAATATCACCACCCACTTGTTTACCAAAAGTCTCCGGATTTCCAAAACAATCTAAATAATCATCTTGCAATTGAAAGGCGATGCCTAAATTCAAGCCGAAATCATAAATTAAATTGGCATTTTCTTCTGATGTTTCGGCGATAATGGCTCCCATTTTCATTGCGGCTCCAACCAAAACAGCAGTTTTAAATTCAATCATTTTTAAATATTCGGGAATGGAAACATCGTCTCTGGTTTCAAAATCAACATCGTATTGCTGACCTTCGCAAACTTCCAAAGCAGTTTTGCTGAATAATTTGGCTAAAGCTCTAAAAATTGTTGGTTCATAACTTTCAAAATATTGATAGGCTAAAATCAACATTGCATCTCCTGATAAAATTCCGGTGTTTAAATTCCATTTTTCGTGGACGGTTTCTTTTCCTCTTCGTAGTGGAGCATCATCCATAATATCATCATGAACTAATGAAAAATTATGAAAAACTTCAACAGCAGTAGCAGCAGGAAGAGCCTTTTTGTAATCAACATCAAACACTTCAGTAGCCATTAATGTTAAAATCGGACGCATTCTTTTTCCTCCTAAACCTAAAATATAGGTGATTGGTTGGTAAAGATTAATGGGTTCTTTCAGAATTTTTTGACTTTCTAAATAGTTTAAAAATTGTTCCTGATAGGCTGCTATTGAATGCATTTGGAGAAGCTTTTTTATTTTGGAATACAAATAAAATCAAAAAAACCCGAAACCAGAAATATATCAATCGATTCAATTCAAAACAAATGTTAAATAAATGTAAATACTTCGGAAACTATTTTGGTGTTAAAAGTTTCCGGCTTACTTTTGTGCCTAAATTTAGACTTCAAATTTCGATATAGTCTAAAATAAAGAAAAGAAAATGCAAGAACAAATTATTGAGAAAGCAACGGAAATGTATTTAACACTTGGTTTTAAAAGTGTTACAATGGATGACATTGCAAATGAAATGGGAATTTCTAAAAAAACGATTTACCAACATTTTGCCAACAAAAATGATTTGGTGGAAGCAGTAACAATGCAAATGTTTGATACAATTTCCTGCGGAATTGATGAAATATGCCTTGAAGATAAAAATCCGATAACAGAAATTTTTGAAATTAAAAACTTTGTGATGCAAAATCTCAAAGATGAAAAAGCTTCACCAATTTATCAACTACAAAAATATTTTCCAAAAACATTCAAATGCTTGCGTAATAAGCAATTTGACAAAATGGAAGATTGTGTTATCCGAAATTTAAAAAAAGGAATAGAACTAGGTTTATATAGAAATGATTTGAATTTAGATTTTGTAAGCCGAATTTATTATTCCGGAATTCATTCTACCAAAGATAAAGAGGTTTTTCCGGACACTATGTTTAACGCAGTTCAGTTAGAAGAAATGTATCTTGAATATCATTTACGAGGAATTATTACCGAAAAAGGATTAAAAGTTTTAGAAAAAATAACCAACAAATCAAATTAATCATCAATCAATACACATGAAGAAATTATCACTCTTCCTCTTGCTCGCTTGTTTAGGTATGCAGGCACAAGAAACAAAAAAAAGCTACTCGTTTTCGCTTCAACAGGCGATTGATCACGCTTTACAATATAATTACACGGCCATTAATTCCGGTCGAGACATTGAAGCGGCCAAAAAGAAAAAATGGGAAACCACAGCATCAGGTTTACCACAAATTAATGCCGGTTTGGATTATGCAAATAATTTTAAACTACAAACACAAGCTTTAACTGGTAATGCATTTGATCCCGATGGCGATCCAAACCAAGTTACAACACTTGCTTTTGGCACCAAGCATTCTATGGTAGCTCGTACAACGCTAAGCCAATTAATTTTTGACGGTTCCTATATTGTGGCACTTCAAGCTTCAAAAACCTATTTGCAATATTATGAAAGTTCCAAAAAGAAAACCGATTTGGAAGTACGTGAAATGATTATCAATTCCTATGGAAATGTATTATTAGCCGAAGAAAATATTGCTATTTTAGAAAAGAATAAAACTACCTTAGATAAAACATTGTTTGACACTGAACAAACGTTTAAAAACGGTTTAATTGAAGAAGAGAATGTGGAACAACTAAAAATTACTCTTTCCAGCATTAATAGCAGTTTAAATTATACAAAACGATTAAAAGACATTTCGTATAATATGCTTAAAATCAATTTAGGAATTGAATTAGAAGAGGAACTTTCTTTAACAGACAAATTAGAAAACCTTACAAATTCTAATTTAGATATGGCTTTAACCGGTTCTTCATTTGAAGTAAAAAACAGTATCGATTATGCACTTTCAACCAACTTTGTAGAACAACGAACATTGGAAATGAAATTGGAAAAAAGCAAGTTTTTACCATCTCTTTCCGCTAATTTGAATTTTGGTTATAATGCTTTTGGTAATCAATTTGAATTTTTCACAAGCAATCAAAAATGGTTCAACTATTCCAATTTAGGTGTTGGTTTGAATGTTCCAATTTTTAGCAGTTTTGGAAAAAATGCAAAAGTGCAACAAACTAAAATTGCTTTAGAACAAGCACAAACTCAGTTGACAGAAACCGAACAACGTTTGAAACTTCAATACCAAAATGCCAAAAGTGATTATGAATACAGTGTGGAACAATATTTCAGTTCTAAAGAAAATTTATCACTAGCCGAACGTATCGAGAAAAAACAACAAGTAAAATTTACCGAAGGTCTTTCAACCAGTTTTGAGTTTACAGACGCTCAACGTCAATTATATTCTGCTCAACAAAGCTATTTACAGTCGATGGTGGATGTTATCAGTAGAAAAGCAGCTTTAGAAAAAGCAATAGGAAAAACAAATTAAATCAATCAAAATTCAATCAATATATTATGAAAAAAATTCTATACTTAGTTACATTTTCACTTTTACTTTCGGCTTGTTCAGGCAAAAAAAGTGATGTAAATGTGGATGATGTTGTTAAATCGAAAGATTTAAATCAAATCAAATCATCCCGCGAAATCGTTCATAAAGAATATGAAAAACTTGTGGCCGATTTAGCAAAATTAGACAAAGCTATCGCCGAATTAGATCCGAACAAAAAAAATCCGTTAGTAAAAACAGTTACTTTAAAAGATTCTTTGTTCACACATTACATCGAAATTCAAGGGAATGTTGATACAAAAGAAAACATTGTAATCAGTCCTGAATATTCAGGAATTCTAACGCAAGTTTATGTGAAAGCAGGTCAAAAAGTTTCAAAAGGACAAATTTTGGGCAGAATTGATGATGGCGGAATGGGTTCTCAATTGGCTCAAGCAGAAACACAATTAGCTTTAGCAAAAACTACTTTTGAAAGACAAAAAAATCTTTGGGATCAAAAAATTGGTTCAGAAATTCAGTTTTTACAAGCCAAAACGTCGTTGGAAAGTCAGCAAAAAGCAGTAGCTCAAATTAAATCACAATTAAACAAAACTAATGTTGTTGCTCCTTTTTCCGGAACAATTGATGAAGTGATTACCGAAAAAGGAAAAGTGGTTTCTCCCGGAATGGAATTGTTTAGAATCGTGAATTTAAGTAATATGTATGTTACCGCAAATGTGCCGGAAAATTACATTAGCCAATTAAAAGTAGGTGCTGTAGTAGAAGTGTATTTGAATTCATTAGGAAAAACATACCAAGGAAAAGTACGTCAAGTGGGCAATTACATCAACCCAAATAACCGTACGTTCGGAATTGAAATCGCATTGCCAAATCCGGATAATTTATTGAGACCAAACCAAGTTGCGGTGTTGAAAATTGAAGATTATAAAAACCCGAAAGCGTTATTACTTCCTGAAAACATCATTCAGGAAAATGCCGAAGGAAAGAAAATTGTTTATACTGTGGCGAATGTTGACAGCAAAAACAATGCAAAAGCAGTTCAAAAAACAGTAGAATTAGGCTACACAACCGGAGCTTTTGTTGAAATCAAATCAGGTTTAGAACCCGGAGAAATGGTGGTTACTGATGGTGCAAAATCATTGAAAGACGGCATCACTGTTGAAGTTATAAAATAAATAAACTCATAAAACAAACCTCTGATGAGTAAAATTAATAAAGAATTTGCCATTTCAACGTGGGCAATTAACAATAAAATGACGGTTTATGTCATCACAGCCATTCTGTTGATTGGTGGATTGATGTCGTATTATTCGATGCCGAGAGAGAGTTTTCCTGAAATTATTGAAACTAAAATCTATATTAGTTCGATTAACCCCGGAAATTCGGCTGAAGATGTTGAAAAACTGATAACCAAACCTTTGGAAGAAGAATTCAACAACATTTCGGGTGTAACGAAAATTACATCCAATACGTTAGAAGATTATTCGATGATTTTGGTTGAATTTGACGAAGATATTTCCGTTGAAGATGCCAAACAAAAAGTAAAAGATAAGGTTGATCGTGTAAAATCCGACACCGAATGGCCAACCATTGACGGCGGTGGAAAAGTAGAACCAAACGTTTTCGATTTGAATATTGCCGAAGAGGTTCCTATTTTGAACATCAACATTACCGGTGATTTTTCATCTGAAAAACTTAAAGAATATGCCGAATATTTAGAAGAACGCATCGAACGACTTCCACAAATTAAAGAAGCAGCCATTCGTGGTGCCGAAGACAAAGAAGTTGAAATTGCGGTGGATATGTACAAAATGGCCTCTGCAAAAGTAAGTTTTGACGACATCGTTAATGCGGTAAAATTTGAAAACAAAACCGTTTCCGGTGGAGGAGTTTCCAATAACGGAATTAAGAAAAATATTCGCGTAATCGGTGAAATCAAAAAACCGTCTGATTTAGAAAATATCATTGTTAAAAAACAAGATGGAAATGTTTATTTAAAAGATATCGCCACAATTACTTTTAAAGAAAAAGAACGCACCACTTATGCCAGAGATTACGGTAAACCGGTTGTGATGCTTGATATCAAAAAACGAAGTGGTAAAAACATGGTGGAAGCCGTGGATGGTCTAAAAGCCATTATCGACAAAGCCAAAGAAAATTATTTCCCTGAAGGTTTAACCATTACGTATGCAAACGATCAATCAGAAAGAACCATTGCTCAAGTGGATGATTTGGTAAATAACATCATTTTTGGGGTAATTCTTGTAATTGGTGTTTTGATGTTTTTCTTAGGATTTAGAAATGCATTATTTGTTGGTTTTGCTATTCCGCTATCAATGTTTATGTCGTATATGATTCTGGCATCCTTCGGAATTACATTAAATACGATGGTACTTTTCGGATTGGTAATGGGACTCGGAATGTTAGTGGACAACGGAATCGTGGTGGTAGAAAATGTTTACACCTTAATGAGCGAAGGAAAATCCAGAAAGCAAGCTGCTATTGAAGGTATTGGTGAAATTGCTTGGCCAATTATCGCATCTACTGCAACTACCTTAGCTGCCTTTTTCCCGTTAGGATTATGGCCCGGAACCATGGGTAAATTCATGATTTATTTTCCAATGACATTGTCCGTTGTATTATTCTCCTCGTTGTTTGTGGCGTTAGTAATTAATGCGATGCTAACATCCGATTTTATGAAAATAAAAGAAGAAGAAATGAGTAAAAAATCACTCATCAAATTAAGCGGATTAGTGGGCGGAATTGGATTAGTAATGTTAATTCTTGGTTTTATATCAAGTTCTGGCGGATTAAAAGGTTTAGGAAACCTGATGCTTTTCTTTGCCATCATGTTATGGGTTTACAAATATTTTCTGGTGGGAGCACAAGATTATTTTCAACGAATTATCTTAGTTTGGCTCGAAAATAAATACCGTAACTTTTTACAATTTGCATTAGGCGGAAGAAAACCTTGGTCTTTCTTGTTTGGCACATTTGGTTTATTGATTTTATCATTCATTGCCGTCGGAATTGCTCAACCAAATGTGTTGTTCTTTCCGGAAAATCAGCCGAATCAAATTATGGTTTATATTGAATTTCCTGAAGGAACGGACATCAAAAAAACCAATGAATTTACAAAAGAAATTGAGAAAAAAGTATACGCCATTGCCAATAAATATGTAGAAGACGGCGATAATTATATGGTAGAAAGTGCCATTGGTCAAGTTGGTCAAGGTGCTGGAAATCCGCAAACCGAAGGTGGTGCTCAAAACGATATGCCAAACCGAGGAAAAGTAACTTTAACCATGCGGGAATTCAAATACCGTAAAGGGCTAAATAGTTTGGATGTGATGGAAGAAATCCGTTCGGCTGTGCAAGGCTATGCCGGTGTTTCGGTAATTGTAGAAAAAGAGCAAAACGGTCCGCCAGCCGGATATCCTGTAAACATCGAAATTTCGGGTGAAGATTATGATGCAATGTTGATGGAAGCCAAAAAAATGAAAAGTTTTATCGACGGAAAAAACATTGGCGGAATTGAAGAACTCAAAATTGATGTAAACAAAGAAAAACCAGGTGTTGATATAAAAGTAGATTTAGATAAAGCTGGTCAACTCGGAATCACTTCCGGTCAAGTGGGTCAAACGTTGCGAAGAGCGATTTTTGGCGAAAAAATTTCAACTTACAAAGATGGAAAAGACGATTTTGAAATCAATGTTCGTTTACCCGAAGCTCAACGAAATGACAATAACATCATTTACAACCAACCGATAACGTTTAGAGATCAAGCTTCCGGAAAATTGGTACAAGTTCCGATTTCTTCCATTACTTCTAACGAGAATTCTACCACTTTTAACACCATAAAAAGAAAGAATTTAAAACGTGTCATTACTGTTTATTCTAATGTTGTAACCGGCTATAATGGCAATGAAATTGTAGAAAAAATTAAAAAAGAATTAGAAGATTACAAAACAGGTGAAGACATTAACTTTTCATTTACAGGAGAACAAGAAGAGCAAGCAAAAAACATGAGTTTCTTGGTAAATGCTTTATTAATTGCGTTAGGCGGAATTATTTTAATCTTAGTAGCTCAGTTTAATTCGGTATCCAAACCAATCATCATTATGGTTTCGGTTCTACTCAGTTTTGCAGGGGTATTTTTCGGAATGGTTATTTTCAAAAACGATTTTGTCATCATTATGACGATGATGGGAATTATTTCGTTGGCCGGAATTGTTGTAAACAATGCCATTGTTCTAATTGACTACACTCAATTGCTTATTGACAGAAAATTGAACGAAAAAGGATTAGATGAAGACGGCTTATTAAACAAACAAGAATATTTAGATGTAATTGTTGAAGGTGGACGTTCTCGTTTAAGACCGGTTTTGTTAACCGCAATTACCACCGTTTTAGGGTTAGTTCCGCTAGCAATGGGATTGAACGTTGACTTTTTTGGGCTATTCATTAATTACAACCCAAACATTTATATAGGTGGAGACAACGTAATTTTCTGGGGACCATTAGCCAAAACCGTTATCTATGGATTAATTTTTGCCACTTTCCTTACTTTAGTAATTGTTCCGGTGATGTTCTTTTTGCTTCACAAAGGAAAAATTAAAGTAAAAAAGAAAAAGAAGAAAAAACTAGATTTAAATACCGAAACAAATTAACCAATTAAACCACGTGAAAGCGTGGTTTTTTTTTATCTTGCACAAAATATTTTCACATGAAAACAATCAAAATCAGTTGCTATCTTTTAATTTCCTTTTTGATCGTAAGTTGTACCAATGAAGAAATTCAATCCATCAAAATTAAAGGACAATACGAAATAGAGTTACCCAAAACACTTTCCAAAGCAGATAATTTGCATGAAGATGCTTCGTTGCAATATCAAAATCTCTTTAGCGAATTTTACACGATAGTTATTGATGAACCGATTTCCGATTTTAATGATTTAGTGACTCAAGATGAGTATTTAGCAGAAAGTTATAAACCCAATTTAACCGGATATTCTAACTTATTAAAAGATAATTTATCCGTTACAATTAAAAATGGGAAATTCTCCAACTTTGAAGACACCAAAATCAACGGAATGGACGCAAAACTCATGAACGTAAGCGGAACAGTGGATGGAATTGACGTCTATTATCAATTTGGATTTATAAAAGGATTAGAAAAATATTACCAAATTGTCAATTGGACAGAACTAAAGCGAAAAGAAGATCATTCCGCAGCAATGGCAAAAATCATTTCATCCTTTAAAGAATTAAATCGTACTAAAAAGAAAATACAATAAAAAAAGAGCTTCAATTAGGAAGCTCTTTTAAGGTTGAGTTTAGGTATAGTTAATTTTTGTTCACTTGCACAACAGCACCTTGCGACCATTTTTTCACTTGTGCAATTCTACTATCAGAATAATCTACTTCTGTTAAATCAGCTCCGGTCCAAAAGAACCATTTACCAATTTTCATTCCGTTTTGATATTGACCCATGGCCACTTTATTTCCGCTTTCATCATACGAAACCCATTGTCCGTGCACTTTTCCATCTTTATAAAAACCTTCTTGTTGCACTTGACCATTATCGTGATAAAAAGTTGATTTAACCATTTGGTCAACCACTTCGTGTTTTGCATTATCCTCTTGAGCAAATAATACTCCTGAAACTACCAGCATTGCTGCAATAAATAACTTTTTCATACTCTTTAATTTTTAGCAGGTTAACAATTACAAAACAAATTTACATAAAAGTTTACATTAAAAAAACTTTTTGGTAACAATTTGGTAACATTATATGAAAACTTAACATTGGAAAAATGGTGATTAGGTAATAGGTAATAGGTAAACGGAACTTAAAAATTCTAAAGATTCTGCGAGAAAACTATCCGCAAACCAAGAAATCCGCTTCTATCCATTTTCGCAAAGCGAATCAAAAAATCTGTGAGGCTCTTTTCAATCCTTCTAATCCATGTTCTATTTTAGTGATGTAAATTAACAAATGATAATCGCTCAAACCCTTTACCCATCCCCCATCACCTTTTACCTCAAAAAAAACTAAATTCTTCAAACAAAATAGTACTTTTGCAACTCAAAAAATTTCGAATCAAAATGTACAGAAGTCATACTTGCGGAGAATTAAACAGTTCGCACATCAATACAGCAGTTACCTTAGCCGGATGGGTGCAAAAATCACGTGATAAAGGATTTATGAATTGGGTCGATTTACGCGATCGTTACGGCATCACACAATTAATTTTTGATGAAAGTCGCAGCGAAAAATCCGTTTTTGAAGCTGCTAAAACCCTTGGTCGCGAATTCGTGATTCAAGTAAAAGGAACTGTAATCGAACGCGAAGCTAAAAACAAAAACATTCCAACCGGAGATATTGAAATCTTAGTTTCTGAATTAACGATTTTAAATGCCGCTCAACTTCCACCCTTCACGATTGAAGACGAAACTGATGGTGGCGAAGACATTCGAATGAAATACCGTTATTTAGATATTCGAAGAAATCCGGTAAAAAATTCACTTATTTTCCGTCATAAAGTATCGATGGAAGTTCGAAATTATTTGTCTAAACAAGGTTTTTGTGAAATCGAAACACCTTATTTAATCAAATCAACTCCCGAAGGAGCTCGTGATTTTGTTGTTCCAAGTCGCATGAACGAAGGACAATTTTATGCGCTACCACAATCGCCACAAACCTTTAAACAATTGTTGATGGTAGGCGGAATGGATAAATATTTTCAAATCGTAAAATGTTTTAGAGACGAAGATTTGCGTGCCGACCGTCAACCGGAATTCACACAAATCGATTGCGAAATGGCATTCGTTGAACAAGAAGACATTTTGAATGTTTTTGAAGGATTAACTCGCCATTTACTTAAAGAAATCAAAGGTGTAGAAGTAGATACATTTCCAAGAATTACCTACGATTATGCCATGAAAACCTACGGAAACGACAAACCGGACATTCGTTTTGATATGAAATTCGGAGAGTTAAACGCAGTTGCTCAACATAAAGATTTTCCGGTATTTAATTCAGCCGAATTAGTTGTCGGAATTGCCGTTCCCGGATGTGCTTCCTACTCCAGAAAAGAAATTGATGCGTTAATCGATTGGATCAAACGTCCGCAAATCGGTGCTAGCGGAATGGTATATGTAAAATATGAATTAGACGGAAGTCTAAAATCGTCCGTCGATAAATTTTATGACGAAGCCGATTTAAAAAAATGGGCCGAAATCACCAATGCTAAACCAGGCGATTTAATTCTAATTCTTTCCGGAAAAGCCGACAAAACCCGAACACAACTATCTGCTCTTCGTATGGAAGTTGCCACTCGTTTAGGCTTGCGAAAACCGGACGAATTTGCTCCACTTTGGGTAGTCGATTTTCCCTTGTTGGAATGGGACGAAGATTCGCAACGCTACCACGCCATGCACCATCCGTTCACTTCTCCAAAACCGGAAGATATGATACTCATCGAAACCGAACCCGGAAAAGTGCGTGCAAATGCCTACGATATGGTGTTAAACGGTAACGAAATCGGTGGTGGTTCTATCCGTATTCACGACCGTGATTTACAAAGTAGAATGTTCTCGCTGTTAGGATTTTCTCCTGAACAAGCCGAAAACCAATTCGGATTTTTAATGAATGCCTTCCAATTCGGAGCACCGCCACACGGAGGTTTAGCGTTCGGATTAGATCGTTTGGTAGCGATTTTAGGAGGACAAGAAACCATTCGTGATTTCATCGCTTTCCCAAAAAACAATAGCGGTCGCGATGTAATGATTGATGCTCCTTCTGCCATCGACGATGCACAATTAAACGAATTACACATCAAATTAAATCTAAAATAAAATCATTTAACCACATAGAGACATAGGTTTGTCAAATCTACTAAACATAGATCAATGCTTGATTTCGCATAGCTATGTTCTACTAATTAGAGTGAAACGACTCTTTAACTAATCCGTTCATTCTATGTTTCTATGTGGTTTTTATTAAAAAAATTTATTAAACACAAAACCATGAAATACGTCATTCGCATCCTGTTTTTTATCGTTTTAGCCTTCATTGGCTACGGATTTTACATTAAAAACACAATCGGAGACGAAGGCGATAAATGGGTTGGTATCGGTGTGTTAATCAGTGCATTAGTACTCATGCCCGTTTTTTTATGGCATCGATATAAAAACAAGAAATTAGAAGACTATATGTTCAAATTCGACAAAAAAAACGAGGAAAATACTGAAAATCAATAATTTTCACAAAAAAGTAACATTGTTTTAACATTCGTATTTAATTATAGATTACCTTTGGGCATTATTAATTTTTTTTATTATCACAATGCGTACAGGTACAGTAAAATTTTTCAATGAGTCAAAAGGTTACGGATTCATCACAGATGAAGAAACCGGAAAAGACATCTTCGTTCACGCAACCGGAATCAAAGCTGAAGAGCTAAGAGAAGGTGACAGAGTTCACTACGAAGAAGAAGAAGGTAGAAAAGGTAAAGTAGCAGCTCAAGTAGCTGTGATCGAATAATAGATATTATTTAGATTACCGAATGAAATGACAACGTCTCGAGCAATCGGGACGTTTTTTTATTTTTTAAAATTTGGGCGTGCCCCCGATTGCACAAAAGCTACGGTTCGTGCCTCACCTTGTTTTGTTGCATCGGGGTCGTGCTTTCGCCACTCGCTTTTTTGTTCCATCCCGTTGGTCTTACACAAAAAGAGCTCAAACAATGGCTCAATCACTCACGCAGTCTGTGCTTCAATAGAAAATTGTGCTAACTTTGTAAGTTATTTGCTGGCTATTGGTAACTTTACAACAACTTAAATCTTCAGGGATGAAAAATACTTCCAAAATTGAAATAATAAAAAAATTGGGAATTACAGATGAAGAAATCGGTCAATATGGAGATTTTTTCTTAATTAATTATTTAAAATTTCATCACAAAAAGCACTACGGTGAATCTTCAGTTTTATTTCTTGGTTTTTCTGAAGAAGAAATTGAACAATTAAAAAAAAATGCAGCTTTATTCGATCTAAAAGTTAAAATAAAAATTTCTCCTAACTTAAATTTTGTTTGTGTTAAAAATGATTTCAAAGATGAAAAGCGTATTGTCAAATCGAGAGAAAACGGAGCAATAATTTTAACTGAAATTGAATATCTTGAACTATTCAGTGAAAATGAATATAATATTTATGATAATGAATTAATATTTCCAATATCAGTCGAAGAAGATTTAAGAATTGTAAAACCATTGAGTAACTTTAATGAAGATTTAGAAGTTGAAAGTTTTTCATTTTCAAACGAGAATACATACTTAACCAATTTATTTGAACAAACCTGTAATTGTAACGAATTTATTCTAGGCAAAAAAAGTAAATATGAGAAAGGAGATTTAAGAAGGTTTTGTAAACATTTACTTTTAGAATACAAGCAAAGATTTGCTCCAAAAAAACTATCTGAAATAAAAGATTTTTTAATTCAGAATGGATATTCATTAAAAAGTAACTTCAAAAAAATAAATATCGAAAAAGTAATTTTACCAATTTACTTATCATATGATAATAACAATGAATGGTGTGATATTTATTTTCCTTTAAAAAATATTTATAAAAAATATAGCTACAATCCGACTGAAGAAAGATTTTCGTATGATGATAAACCGCATGGATATGTTCCTGCCTTAAGATTTGAACTCAATAAAGTTTTTGGAACTAAAAAACAACCAAGCAAAATCAATAAAAAAACAATACCAAATCAAAACAAAGGCTGCACTTCTGTTTTATTAACTTTTACTCTTATGGTTTGTTGTATTATGTTTTTAATTATTAATCAAATATAAGTTTTGCAAATGGATAAACTTTTAAATATTACTTTAACACACGAATTTTATAGATGCTCAAAAGCATTTGAAAATTTTTGCCACCAAGCTGTTTATCTAAAATCAAATCCATCAAAAAAAGATCGAATTGATTGCTATAATTCTTATGTAGATTTTCTTTCTCATCTATATGAATTTTATTCAAGTTTCATAAACAAAGAATTAAAAAATAATAAAGCAGAAACTTATAAAATTCACAATTTATATAATGTAAAAAAACAAAATGAAAAACACGATATAATTCTCAATAATGAGTTAAGAAAACTGTTAAGGAATAGAAAAAACAGAATCGTGAATGGTTTTGCAGATAATCTTGCAAAAACAATAGATTTTTATAATGAAAAATTTCCTGAAAAGTTTGCGGAGCATTTTAGGTACATGAGAAACATAAGAAATCATTCTGATTTTAGAAGAGCATCTGATAATCATGGTATTTCATTAAAAGATTTTTTCAAACTATATCATGGTTATATACTAATTATGTATCACGAAACCAAATGGCTTTGGAATGTTGACATAGAAAAATATGAATGGAATGGTATTGAAGAATTTGCAATCGAAATTTTAAAATAAAAACTGCATACAAAGTAACTTCCCATGAACCAACACTTCCGAAAAGCCACCACCACCGATGCTCCACAAATCTGGACCATCCTACAAAACGCCATTCTTCGACGAAAAGCCGACGGCAGCAACCAATGGCAAGACGGTTATCCCAACCCGGAAATCATCCAACAAGATATTGAAAAAGGAATTGGTTATGTGCTGACTGATGGCGAAATTATTGTAGGTTATTCTGCCGTTTTAATCAATGACGAACCGGAATATGATAATTTGCAGGGCGAATGGCTAACCAATAACGATTTTGTGGTTTTTCATCGTGTGGCGATTGCTCAGGAATACATCGGTCAAAACTTGTCTAAAAAAATGATTGAGCATATCGAAGCTTTTGCGTTAGCCAATAACATTCACAGCCTCAAAGCCGATACCAACCACGATAATTTTGCTATGATGAGTATCTTTGAAAAATCAGGTTTTGTGTTTTGTGGCATCGTGCATTTTAGAGGAAGTCCGAGACGTGCGTATGAGAAGGTGTTGTGAGTTGTCGGCTGAAAACTGCGACTGCAATTGAAAACTTCCAAATAATCACTAACTCAAATGGAACACGGATAGCACGGATAAAACTGATTTTTTTAGATTCGCTTTGCGAAAATGGATGAACACGGATTTATCATTACAAAATTAGTAGTGTTTTCAACTTTTAGTCTCCTCCATCTTTGAAAAATCTCAATATAGATTTAATTTAAACTATTTTTTTATCAAAACTATCAACCAAAACCGATAACGGTTAACCATTTATCTTTGCTCTGTTTTCTTTTTTCTATTCTCTTTTTTCTTATCAACATTAACATTCGTTCGCTTCCAAAAAAAACAATAATCCACTAACTTTACAAGATGTATGCTTTAGTAGATTGTAACAATTTTTATGCTTCGTGCGAACGTGTTTTCCAACCTCAACTGAATGGAAAACCCATTGTTATTTTGTCTAACAACGACGGCTGCATTATCTCCCGAAGTGACGAAGCCAAAGCATTAGGCATCCCGATGGGAGCCCCGGAATTTAAAGTACGCGACGAACTCAAACAAAAAAACATTACCGTTTTTTCGTCCAATTATGCGTTGTATGGCGATTTGAGTAGTCGGGTGATGGCTATCTTAGGACAATTTACTCCCAATATTGAAGTTTATAGTATCGACGAAGCTTTTCTAAACTTTGACGGCATGACTATTCCGGATTATCAGCAATACGGTTTGGAAATGAAAAAGCGAACAATGAAATGGTTAAGCATTCCTGTTTCCGTTGGCTTTGCTCCTACCAAAGCATTGGCAAAAGTAGCCAATAAAATTGCCCGAAAATTTCCCAAAGAAACGAAAGGAAGTTATGTCATCGACACCGAAGAAAAACGCATCAAAGGATTAAAATGGACCAAAATTGAAGACGTTTGGGGCATCGGTTTTCGGTTAAACAAAAAAATGAAGGCACAAAATATTCATACCGCCTACGATTTTACTTTGCCACACAACGAAGCTTTTATCAAAAAAGAAATGGGCGTGGTGGGCAACCGATTGCGTTTGGAATTATTAGGTCAATCCGTCTTAGAACTCGAAGAACCCAAAGACCGAAAAAACATTGCCATCACCCGAAGTTTTGACGGCAATATCACCACGTTTGACGAAATGAAAGAACGGGTTTCTACTTTTGCTACCGTTTGTGCGGAGAAGCTTCGTAAACAAAATTCCTGTTGTTATGGTGTGATTTTATATTTGCGAAAAGACAAATACAAAGTCGATAAACCGAAGTATAATTTTTATAAGATGGAAACGTTGCCTTTTGCGAGTAATTCCAGCATGACCATCAGTGCATTGGCGGTTAAAATGCTGAAAGAAATCTTTGAAGAGGGCGAAATTTATAAAAAAGCGGGAGTGATTGTAACCCAAATTATTCCGCAAGACCAAAAGCAATTTCACTTGTTTGAAGAAGAAAATCCGAAACACCAAAAGATCATGGAAGTGATAGATGCCTTTCATAAAAAAACCGGTGAACGAAAAATTCGATTAGGTAATCAGGATTTGCAACGCACTTGGAAAATGAAACAGAATTTGCTTTCACCAAAATATACGACGGATATTCAGGATATTTTTAAAGTAAATTGTCATTAAACCCATTATTTTGCGAACTTTGTGCCTTCTTAGTGCTCATTGTGGTTAAAAAAATATGACAAAAACGAAACTTACCTTTTTTACACCGGATTTAGATAATCCAATCGAACTTCCGTTTATTACAGCGGGAATTAAGGCTGGATTCCCTTCGCCGGCGGCAGATTTTGATGAAAATAAAATTAGTTTAGATAACGTTTTAGTCAAAAATCGAGAGACTACTTTTTATGCTAAAGCTTCTGGCACATCGATGATTGGGGCCGGCATTGACGATGGCGACATTATGGTGATTGACCGTAGTTTAGAACCTAAAAACAATAAAGTAGCCGTTTGTTTATTAGATGGTGAATTTACGGTGAAACGCATTAAAATAACTAAAGAAGAGGTGTTCTTAATGCCCGAAAACAAGCTTTTTGAACCCATCAAAATCACGGATGAAAACCAATTGGTGATTTGGGGAATTGTGACGTATGTGATTAAGAAAATGTACTAAAAAGATTTATCTTTTAAAAAAATTACTCCGTAACCGTTTTTTTCTTTACAATTTTCTTAAAAATATTCACTACAAAAACGCAAAGTAAACCCACGATTAAACCCAGTAAAAATTCAAGCAACATGCTTGGCATAAAATCGACCGCGTGATGTAAAGCAGGTAATTGATGCGAAAATATTCCACCAGAGACTAACAGCAGGGCAAGTGTTCCTACGACTGCTAAAACTTGAATAACGCGTGGTAATGCTTTTACTAAAAGCGTTCCTACCGATTGAAGTATTTTATTTCGTCCGTCACTCCACTGAATCAGCTTATACCCTGCCTCGTCCATACGAACAATCAAGGCAACAATTCCATAAACGCCAACGGTTGCAATAAACGCAACGACACTTACCACCATGACTTGCATCCAGAAATCCTGACCAACAACAGTTCCCATGGCGATAATAATGATTTCAACAGAAAGAATAAAATCGGTTATAATGGCTGATTTAATTTTACCTTTTTCCAGGGCTAAAATTTCTGCTTCTGATAATTCTTTGAACGCTTCTACTTTTTTTGCTGGAGCATGTGGAAAAAAATATTCATAAATTTTTTCTGCACCTTCATACGCCAAATACAATCCTCCTAAAATTAAAATAATCGTAATGAGCCAAGGCAAAAAATAGGATAGTAAAAAGGCAATGGGTAAAATAATGACTTTATTGAGAGCGGAACCTTTGGTAATTGCCCACAATACGGGTAATTCTCGTGAAGACACGAATCCAGAGGCTTTTTCGGCATTTACGGCTAAATCATCGCCTAAGATTCCGGCTGTTTTTTTGGTAGCCATTTTACTCATGGTTGCTACATCATCCATTAACAACGCAATATCATCTAACAGTGCAAAAAATCCTGAAGCCATTTTTTATAAATTTGAGTGTAAAAATACAATATAGTTTGGGAATGTGGCAATTTGTTAATGTGGCAATGAGTGAATTTAGACAAAAAAAGACCCCCTTCCGCAAACCACTCGCCAGAAGGGGATCAACCACTAAAACTAATTTCCAATTTTTTATATTTACTAGATTAAAACCAGACTGTTACTACACCAATACTTGTTGCTGTTAGTAGGTTTGGTTCACTTGGTATGTTTTCAATGGTTAAATAAGCATTTTTAACCTTGTTAAATTTGAGAATTCCAGATTGAGTATCTTCTGGAATTACTTTTTTAATTGTATTTGTTGCTGTTTCCACTATCAATGTAACACAACTGTTACCTCCACCACGGTTGTTAACATCAAAAAACACTGTTGCATGGCTGGTTGCTTCAAAAAGTTTTTGGAAATTGTGACTTTTTTCAATACATAAAGTGCCCTCAACAATTACCAAATCTCCTCCTACATTTTCATGGCCTGTAGATTTTGAAATACTGTAATTTATAGATGTTTGATTGCTTTGAGAAAAAGCATTGAAACTGATAAAAACAATGAAGATTAGTACTGTAATTATGTTATTTTTCATGATTTTTGATTTTATTTATTTTCTATTTTTTCTAACCTTTCTACAAGTGATTTGTATTGTTCTTGCAATTGTTGTTTTAGTAAATTAATCTCTCCTTTTTGTTGCTCAATAACCAATTGTTGTTCTTGAGTTGCTTTAATCAGCAGGAATGAACTTTTCATGGTTGTCTTGTTCATCTTCTTCACAATCCCAATTGCTCACTGGAATTACTTGTTGCATTTTCTGAACTTATGATTAGTAATTTCTGAAGTATAAAATTCACTTAATCAACAAAATACCACAATACGATATTATCCGTAGTGCTTTTTATCAATTTTCTGAAGAAGAAAGTCAGTAAATAAAAGGCTTTATGAAATAAATCAATTAAAGTTTAAAATCAAATGATTCATTTTGACATAAAAAAATACGCCTTTTAGCGTATTCCTATTTTCTTACAAACTTATTTTACTTGAATTTATAAGGGAATTGTTAAGATGGTAAGCAATCCGTTTTGGGTTTTCATTGAGAAAGTTCCGTTCATCTGTTCTACTCTGTTTTGGATGTTTTTCAATCCATTTCCAAATGCATTTTCTTTATTAATTCCGGTTCCATTATCCTGAATGATTATTTGAAGTTGTTTAGAGGAAATCAACTTCATCTTCACATCAATTTTGGTGGCTTGAGCATGCTTGAGTGAATTATTTAGCACTTCTTTAATTGCGTAGAATAAGTTCTTTCGTAATTGTCCGTTCATTTTTATCGTTTCACTGTCTTCAACGGTTGTGTTAAATGAAAATGTAATTGGCGTTTCATCAAAAAGCGTTGCTCCATACAATTTTACATACTCTGAAAAATGTTGAAGTGTATTTTGTTCAGTATTTAATGACCAAATAAATGTGTTTAATCGTTGTGAAATTTCTTTTCCGGTCAGGTTAATTTTCGAAGCCAATATTTTCTGTTTTTCAGATGTTTCTTCATTTTTCATTAGCAAATCGGCATGAATGAGGATGCTACTTAAACCGCTTCCAATGTCGTCGTGCAAGTCTTTGCTGATTTCACTTTTTTGTTGCAGTAAGGTTTTTTGAATTTTATTTTTTCTTCTGATAATGATGATGATTAACGACAAAATAATTACTGAAAGTAAAGCGGCAATTAGTTGAAGAATAGTAAATTTTCGCTGTTTTTTTAATTCTTCAACCTGAAGTAAAAGGAGTTTATTTTCGTTCTTAGAATATTGTTCGGTGATATTTTGAATGTTCAAATTCCCTTTTAAACGTGTTTCATCGTTGATGTTGATTAATTTCTCCTGAACGAAAGAAAGCTTTTCAACTTGATTTGTTTTTTTAAAAACATACAAAGCAATTTTGTAGAAATAATGTTGAAATGTGGTGTTAATAATCTTTTGATTGATTAATTCCAGTCCTTTTTCATACCATCGATTATTCTCTATTTGATTGTCTTCGAAACACTGCATCAAAAAACCATAATTAAGCAGAACTATATCAAAATATTCACTTTCTTGAGCAGAAAGAATACTCTTTTGAAAATAGAAAACAGCACTATCCATTTTCTTTTCATTCAGATAAATTTGACCAAAAGTCTGTTCAACATTAGGAATTCCTCTTTTACTACTTGCTTTTTTTGCAAATTGATAGGCTTTTGCATTATACCAAACGGCAGAATCTGTTTGATGAATTTTCAACTTCAATTGAGCAATGTTATTGAAAATATGTTCGTGTTGAATGGTACTTCTGATGTGCGATTTACTGTAGTTTTCCGGCTGAAAATCTCTTGATTTCCACAATGATTTTTCCGCTTCTTTCAACTTATTCATTTCAATCTGGTTAATTCCTTTAAAAAAATAACCATTGGCAATCAATAAATTATCTTGAAGTTGTTTTGCCTTTTGGATGGCTTTTTCGGCTTCATTTGTGCCAAATTGAAATAATCCGTCGTAATAAAAAAGTTCGGATTGCAGACTGTGAATAAAAACAGTTGTGGTGTCAGATTGTACAGGTGAAACTAAATCTTTTGTACTATCCAACCATTTTTGCGAAGATTGAATGTCATCGGTTTCCAAATAATATTCTGCCAAAAGAAATGATTTAGAAATCTTGCATTGCGTCGTTTTGCAGTTTTTGAGTTCTTGTAATTTAGCATTTTCCGATACATTTTGAGCTTTTCCGAGAGCGAAAATCAATACTAAAAATAAGTATAAAAAAAATCTCATATCCTTATTTTTAGCGTTTCAAATATAAATTCACCGCTTCTACCCTCGTGTTGACATGTAATTTTTCATAAATATTTTGGATGTGTTTTCTAACCGTTCCATTACTGATTTCCAATTGATGAGCCACTTCTTTGTTCATTTGCCCTTTTGCCAATAAATCTAAAATTTCCTTTTCTCTAGCTGTAAGGGTTTCGGTTAATTTATTTTGCGATTCCATTTTAGAAAAACTCGCCACCACTTTTCGGGCAATGCTGCTACTCATTGGACTTCCGCCTTCAAACAATTCATCTAATGCTCCAATGATTTTTGCCGGACCTTCGGTTTTTAGAATATAACCACTTGCTCCGGCTTCTAAACTTTGGAAAATTTTATCGTCATCTTCGTATGAAGTACACATCAGAACTAATACATTCGGGCAGGAATTTTTCAATTTATTGACACAAATAATTCCGCTTTCTCCGGGTAAATTGATATCCATCAAAACGGCATCAACATCCAAAGATGGTAATTCTTTTAAGGCTAGTTCAGCATTTTCGAAACTTCCGGCTAATTCATATTGATCCGTAAATTGAATCATCATACCCAATGCTTCTCGCAAATCGCGGTCGTCTTCCACTATGCCAATTCGTTTTTTCATAAGTAAAGAATTACTATGCAATATTAAAAATAGTAAAACTTTTTTGAAATACGTAAATGAGCGTAGAAAAAAATCCCCTTCCGCAAACCACTAATCGAAAGGGGATAAACTACTAACTAAATTTCCAAATTTGAAAGCAGATGAAAAATCATTATTTTAAAGGAAACTAATGCTTTATAATTTTCTTTACAACTGAAGTATTGGTTTGATTGTTTCGAATTTTTATGAAATAAATTCCGTTTTGAAAAGCACTCAAATCAATTTGAGATTGCTGTTTTTCCTTCACCATAAGTTTACCCGTCAAATCATAAATTTCAACTGAAAATTGCAAATTATCTATTCCGTTTATGTTTACATTTCCGGATGTTGGATTAGGAGAAATACTGAAATTATCCGAACTAAAATCGTTAACAGAAAGTGCTTGAATGGTAGTTGATGCCACATTCGTTTCGATTGGAAAATTGAAATCAAAAAAGATATTTGCTTGATTTGTAAAAGTGTTTCCAATTATTAAATTGTTCCTCAACTTTATTTTATAAACCAAATAACCATCATTGTTTTCATCATCAAATGGTAGATTAATATTTTCGAAAATAAACTCGTAATCATTATCTTTTCTTCTCGTTTCAAAGTTATAATTACTGTCTAACGGAATCAATGAATTGACATCAAATTTGGTTGCATCAATCGTATTTTTAATCACTACATTGATTGCTTCGGCAGTTCCAATATTTTCAAATTGTATGAGATAATGAACGTATTTTCCAATTTGGTCTGGACCAACAGTGTCGCCTTCTAAACAAGCAATATCGTTTGGATCCATTGAAGACTGAACTGTTTCTGATAAATTGAAAAAATTATCATCATTATTATCGTCAATTCCTTGAATGTCGGTTATTTCTGCATCAAAACTCAATTGATCATCTGCATCAAGTGGCGGCGTATCTTGTGGTGAATTCAAAAGGAAAGTAACAAAAATTGTTCGCGTTTCTCCCGGAAGAAAATTAGTGAAATTCCAAGAAATTATTCCGTTTGCTACAGAAGTTTGAATTGGATTGGCCACTGTGAAATTCATCACTTCATCTTGATAATTCAGTGTTACTTGGCCGGATTGAATTTGATTCCCTTTGTTTTTATAGATGATTTTGTATCGCACATCATAGCCTGGAATTCCGGGCGTGCCGATACTTCTTGGCAAACGCATATATACAATTTCTAAATCTTTGTGAATTCCGTTTGGCGTTAAACAAATGGATTGATTTAGCGGACTTGCATTCTCAGGAAAATCTGCTGTGAAAATTGTAGGTTGAAATGTAAAATAACTTGGGTTTTCCAAAATAGGCGAAACACTATATGAACCCGATTGCAACGGAATAAAAAATTCACCATTCGCTTTGCTGTAAAACGAACCGGTTGTAGAACCGTTAAAAACATCCAGTTTAAGGTTGGGAAGATTAACATCAGTACCATCACATCCATTTAAATTTGTATCTAATTTCACATTTCCTTCGATGGTATAATAGGTTCCACCGGGGACAAAACTGCAATATAAATTGACTACACAATTAGGGTGAAGGTTTTGAAATACATTCAACGTAGTTGGCGACATTTCATTTTCATCAATGCATAAATATTTTAAATTTGGACTGGAGAAAATTTGGATGGTAGACGGTAATCCATTTTTGGCAAAAATAGTTTCGAGATTATCACCTCCTGCGGTTAAAGATGTAACTTTTGTACCAAATAAATCAATAGTCGTTAATGGCGTATTCGGGCAATTCAACTCCATTAAGTTTGAACATTGCGACAAATCTAATGTGGTTAGTTGTGTATCGGAACAATATATGCTCAACAAAGCACTGCTATTACTCAAATTAATACTAGTTAACGGATTAAATTGAACATTCAAATTTTTTAAATTAACAAGACTTGAAACATCTAAATTGGTTAAAAAATTGTAATTAAAAGATATGGTTTCGAGTAAATTATTTTCACTTAAATCAACCGAATTAATTTGTTGACTTTGCACAAGCAATGTTTTTAAATTTTCAAAAAAGTGAATTCCTTCAATATTTTGAATAGCATTTGTTCCTAAAACATTTAGATAGGATATTTCTAACGCTTCAGAAACTTGAATTTCTCCATCATTATTTGTATCAATTGTTGCGGGATTTCCGTCGAGATCTTTTGCAATGTTAAAGTTAGTTACCGCATTGGCAGAAAGCAAAACATTCTTAAAAGCAAGATCTGTAAAATTGATATTTTGAGCATAAAATGAACAACCCCAAAATAGCAGTAATAAAGTAATTTTTTTCATTATCGTGGTTTTTAATTTCTCATTAGTGTCACATCTTCCAAAAAGTAAACATTAAAAAAAATCCGCTTAAAAAAGTAAGCGGATTTAACGGATTTAAATTTTCAAATACAACCTTGCAGAGGCAATTTCACCTTTAATACCAACGGGTTTTACTTCCAACAAAATTTCATAATTTCCTTTCGGAATTTCTGAAATAGTTTCTTCAGAATTAGTTTGTTGATTTGATAAAATTGAAATAAAATCAAACGTTTCAACCGGCATTAACATATCGCCCGGAAAAAACGGAATTGGGTTACGTTTGATGGTTCCAATAATTTTCCCGTCTTTTTTTACAGTAGTTGTAAAAACAAATTGAACTACCATTTTCTTATCGCTGTTTAGTGCGATGGAGTTTCCGGTGAAGGTGAATTGAATCGGATATTTATTTTCTCTGAAATCGGCATACAAATTGACCGCTTTATTGCTTTTGGCTGCTATCTCAATTTTAGATTGTTCTTTTACTTTTATTTCTCCTTGAACCAATTGAGAAAAACCGGAAATACTTGATAATAAAATAATTAGAATGATACTTTTTTTCATATTTTTAATTTTATGGATTAGTAATGGTATTAAAATTTTCTTCAAAAATCGTGGTTGGTCGTTTATCGTGATAATTGTAAGTTATTTTGATGAATCCCAAATAATGATTCGTTTGACGATAATGCGTATAACTGATTTCAAATTTTCGTTTAGCTACATTATCTGAACTTTCAACTGTCATTTCATATTTAGTTTTGCCGTCACGATTAAATGTTTGTTGAGCTGTTTTGTAAAACACAAAAGTGGGTTTCGTTTCTTTTCCTATTTTGGTATGAATGATGGTTTTTTTACCCATTTCTACTTCAAACAACGGAATAGTTGAGGATAAATTTGTGTTCCAAAACTGAAGCTGAGCCTGTGATTTGAGACTAAAAATCAGTAATAGAAATACGATTCTCATCTTTTTTAATTAACCGAAACAATGCTATACAAAATTCCCAAATTGTATTTCGCTTTATTAAATCGCATATAGCCCACTCTAGTTGGAATATTGCTTGTTCTTTTCGCTTGCTCCAATGTGACAGAAGGTACTTTGGCATCTTTCAAAAAAACAATCGTTTCTTGTTTACCTACAATTTCATCATTCACGGGTTTATATACTTTTAGTTCATAAACTATTTTGAAATAAGCATTATCGTGCAAATCAGCTAAGGTTTTATAGCCGTATTTTGAAGGTTCAAATTGAAAGCGAACTTTGGTATTCATTAGCGATTTAATGTTTCCATTACTCACTTTCATTCCACTTTTTCTTGGCACTTCAAACACACGACCGTAATTACCAATGTATTTGAATCCGGTAGGTTGAATTTGGTCTTCATTTCCGGTGATTTTATTTTTTACGAACAAACGACACCATCCGATTCCGTGCACGCTTTCTGTTCCAACATTAATATTTTGATTGACCGTGTGTGCCGCTAACCAATCGAATTTAAAATCATACTTTACCAATTGAGGTAGCGATTGAGCAAAAGAATTTGAAATAGAGAATACTAAAATCAGTACAGCTAATTTTATTGTTTTCATTTTTAATTTAATTTTTCGTTAATAATTTTTTGAGCTAAAGCGATGGCTTTTTTATCATTGTATGATGAATCATCCGACAGATTAACCAAGAGTGTAAATGATAATCCGTTGTAGAAAACTTTCAATTCTCGCGTGGGAACTCCGGCAAATTTTTGATTCACAAAAACAGCATAATCGCCCACATTTGACACTTCTTCTACACTGAAATTTTTCATAGCATTTTTGGCGATTGACTTGGCCATATCAGATTGTTCTGTGGTTACTTTACCTTCTGAATTCAACTCTGCCGTTTTTTCATCGATACCTTGATTGGAAGCTTCGATTTCGGCTTCGGTTAGATTGTGGTACTTCTTTTTAAATCCATCCAAAGTGCTATTTTCCACCCAACTTAAAGTGACTTCATCATTAATCGGAGCATCCATTTTTCTTCCCATCATTTCAATTTGTTGGGTTCGACTTGTTTTATCCCAAGAGTAAGAAATGGAGATTTTGTTATATTTTTTTTCAATTTCAGAATCCGGACTTTTTTTGGCTTCCGAAGCGGGATAACCACTTGTTTCGGCCGCCATTTCAAGGGTTAACAATTCGTCAAGTTTTCCTTTGAAATCTTCTGCGATTAGTACATTCTCTTCTATGACTTGATTAAGTTCTTTTTCCATAGAAGAATTGTTTTCTTTTTTATCTCCTTCGCAGGTAAATGCGAGAAGAAAAATACTGAGGATTGATAGGATGGTTGTTTTCATTATCAAATTGAATTAAGATTTTGTTACTTTGAATTTTAAAATACATTGACCACCACCAAAAATTGTTACTCCATCTACAATAGAAATTAGCGGAAATGTTTCTCCTATTTTAATTTGGTCTAATCGAAAAATTTCTTTTATAAATCCAAAATTTAAGTTAGATGCTCCCGTTCTTTTGGCTTTCATGTGCGAATAAATTTCAAGTTCATATTTAACACCATTGTTATTTAGATCTGAATTGTTCAGAACAAATTCTCTGTAAAATTCCGGTGAGTTAGAAAAGGCTTGTTTTTTTGAAAGAAGCTTATTTTCGTTATTTTCTGTTGTGTTATAAAAATCGGACGATTTATTCCCGAAATTTTGTACTTGTTCTCTTCCTGAAGCAGTGACTTTAAAAAGTTTACAACCAAAAAATCCATAAATTTTGCCTTCCGAAGCGTCAATTGAAACTGCACTCACCACAAACTTAGTAGTTCCTGAATTAGAAGTAGAAGAGGTTACTTGTGTTGTTGATTTGGGTAATTCTTTATTATTTTTTATATGTTTATCACCATTCCAAACTCCATCAGTCATTGCCGATGTCCAACCCCATTTTCCTTTAAAACTATTTCCTTCAAAATTGAATTCAAAATGGCCGGTTTTTTTCGTATTATTATTGTAAAAAGTCCCTTTTAATTTTTTTGTTTGTGGAGAATAGATTGCAGTAACAGTGCCAATTCCTTTATAAGTTCCGGTAATTTTGTTTCCCACTTGTTGCAAAATAAGATTACCATCGGTGGTGTTCCATTTACCGCTCCACACATTGGTGACATTTTTAATCGCATCTTTTCCACTTGTTTTGCTGGTTGCTTTCCAAATATGATCAGTATTAGTAGAATATTTATTATCCGTTCCATATCCCCAATTTCCATTAAAAGAAGTAATTCCGCTATCAAAAAAATGTTGTTTTCCGCTGGGTGCAAAGAAGATGAATTTTCCTTCGGCTGCTCCATTATGAAATGTACCGATGATTTCTTTTCCGTTGTTGGTTGTGCTGCCGGTAATGGTTCCGTTATTTTTATAATCACCATAGACCATTCCGCCATTTGGATATTCGTAGCCTACTTCAAAAGTGAGGTTGATGGTTCCGAAATTTGTACTGTAAATTCCATCAGACATTGACTGTGCACTATTTTGTAAACCAACAAATAGTAGTAATAATGTGATAATTTTTCTCATTGTTTCAATTAATTTAATATTATTTTAAAATTTCATTTTTATCGATTCCGTAACTCAAAATGATTGGATTACTAATTTTTCCGTCTCCAGAAATAGGCTTCCAATTGCTTGGACTTTCTACATCGGAAGCATCACCTCCTTTTCCTTTTATCGTAAACTCGATGTTTTTTGAAGAAAGTTGAGAAATCGTAATTTGTCCTTCAAACGGCATCTCAGACGTGTCCAATACATTTGCATTGGTGTTCATAAAGAGAATTGTGGCGGATGGATTAACACCATCGTACTCATTGCTCAGGGAAAAATTCCCTGTCAATGGCAATGAAAAATTTTCTGGAATGTGATTTATTGTTACCATAAATGATTTTCCGTTTTCACCAATTAACTGCAAGGCAATAGCCAAACCGTTGTTGTCTTTGTTGAAAATCGCTGTGGCTTGTAACTTTTCATCAGATTTTAAATAAACTTTATCAGCAACTTTATAATTAACAAACCCACCATTGTTTTCCATATCGGCTGCATCAGGCAAATCAACTTGAGTTCCGGTTTTACTTTCAATTGCTTTTTCCATCGAATTGGTTAGAGCATCTTGAGTACTTTCTTTCAGTTTATTGCAGGAGATTAAACTCAATACAATAATAGAAAAGCAAAATTTTCTCATCTTTATAATTTTATAAATTCTACTCTTCTGTTTTGTGCTTTTTCTGCAGATGTTGCATTTTTATTAAGTGGTTGACTTTCGCCCTTTCCGTCTGTTTCCAATCGAGAACCATCAATTCCGTAAAAACTGGACAAAGCGGTTTTAACGGCAGCTGCTCTTTTTTGTGAAAGTGATAAATTGGCCGCATCTGCACCATCGCTATCGGTATGACCAATGATTTTTACACGAACGGTTGGGTTTTCTTGTAATGTTGTGGCAATTTCTTTTAAAACAGTGCCACTTTCGGGTTTAATGTTGTCACTGTTTACGTCGAATAGAATTCCGTTGGTTACAAATTTACCTTCGGTAATCAATTTATTTCGCGTATCAGCACCTGCAACAGCGTAACGAATGTTCGTTAAATAAACTTCGCATTCTTTAAAAAAGCTTCTGAAAAAAGCAAAATCATAGGCTTTACTTTCTGTGAAAAAACGAGGCATATCAACCAATTTATCTTCGTTCACATAAACGCGTAATCTTCCGTTTTGTCTCCAAAGTGAAACTTTTACAAAATTGTTGTCTTGTGAAGTATCCCATTGCGGCATTTTGATTTCGTTATTGATTTCACTTCCGCTTGACGGAATAATTTGAACGCTACACGTTGCTGCTCCCGGATGCAAATAAATTACCGATATTCCTTTTGAGAAAAATCGTTCCAGCATTAAATTATCCGGTTCAGTGGTAAAATTTAATCCCAAACCAGGATAGTTGTTAGTAGGATCAGCATTGATTCCAACTTCAAATTCAAGCGTAAAATTCTCCGGAAGTTTTTTAATATTATCCGGAATAAAAGCTCCATTTTTGGTCATCGAAAGCCATTTGCCTGATTGTCCGTCTACATTCACTATTTCTCCACTTGCGTTGGTGTTGAATTCTGCCGGAAAATCACCAATGCTTAATCGATTAAAATTGTCGAAATACAATTCTTTTTCACCCGCTTCAAAGTCAAATTTTGAATTGGATTTAACTGGTTTTTTTGATGAAGATGATTGTGGTTTGGATTCTTGATTTACATCTGTTGATTGTTCAGAACTATCTTGTTGTTGTTCTGTTTCCTTTTTCTTCTTTTCCTTTTTCTTAAACAAATTGGTGATTTTTTCTTCCACTTTGTTTAAGGTTTTGTCAACTGTTTCGTCTCCTTTTTGTTCTCCTCTGCCATACGTCTTGTCTTTTGCATTTTTAATTACACGTTCTCCAACTGTTGTTTCTTGTGCGAAAGAAAATTGGATAATAATTAAAAAAGCTAACACGGTTAAAAGTTTTTTCATTTCTATAAAATTTTAATTAAACATTCGTTCATTTTCCCTTTAGTGTGAAGAATTAAAAAAGGTAAACATGCCAACAGAAAAAAAAATTAAGTAGCTTTGTTTACTTTCAAAAAAAAATTGCACTAATGATAAATGCCCCAAATTTGATTGAGCAATTAAAAACCGGCGACGAAAAAACCATTCGAAAAATCTATGAAGAAAATAAAAATGGTTTCTTTCTCTTTGCCAGTCGTTATAATTTGGATAAAGATGAATTGACGGATGTGTATCAAGATGCTGTGATTGCACTACTAGAAAATGCCAAAAAAGGTAAGATTGATGAGTTGAAAAGTAGTTTGACTACCTATTTATTTGGAATCGGAAAATTTATGATTTTTCAACGATTGAAGAAAAAAAACAAAACGATTCCGAGTGATGAAATAGAACATTTTGAATTTGAATATGATGACTATTCAGAAGATGAAATTAATATACAACTCATTTCACTTCGAGAAAGTTTGAAAAAATTAGGAGAACAGTGCTTAAAAGTATTAACCTTATTTTATTATGAAGAAAAGAAGTTAGATGAAATTCAATCGCTGTTAGGTTATACAAATAAAGATGTTTTAAAAAGTCAAAAATCACGTTGTTTGAAGCAACTGAAAGACTTAACAAAAAAGTAAAGTAGAATGGAAAATGAAGAGTTACTAAATAAGTATTTTGAGCAGCGACTTTCTGACGAAGAAAAAGTTGTGTTTGAATCTTTATTGCAAAATGACAGTGAATTTGCGAAAGAAGTTGCCTATCAAAAAAACGTGAAGAAAGCAATCACTTTAAACGAAAGAGAAACACTTAAACAAACGTTACAATCGTTTGAATCAAATAAAAATCAACCAAAAAAAACCTACCAATTTTGGTCTATTGCTGCTGTATTTTTATTGTTTTTTGGTGGATTGGCTTGGTTTCAATTTATGCAGGATTCACCTGAAAAATTGTATAAGGAATATTACCAATCCTATCCAAATGTAGTGGCTCCAGCGGTTCGTGGCGACAATGATCGCAACATTAAATCGGATGCATTCTATGAATATGACAGCGGAAATTATCAAAAATCACTTGAATTATTTTCAAAAATTTATGCCGATGAAGAAGTAGATTATGCTCTTTTTTATCAAGCGATGTCGTTGATTGAATTGAAACGTTATCCAGAAGCTATTGCTTTATTTGAAACATTTGAAACATCCGATCAAAATGCCTTTTCCCCTTTTGTCAAATGGTACAAAGCCCTTTCTTATCTCAAAACAAATGAAAAAGAAAAGGCAATTCAACTCTTAAAAGAATTGTCAGAAAAGGAAAATCCGCAACAGCAAATGGCTAAAAACTTATTGGCAGAATTAGAATAATTTTTTTCTGAATAGAAAAATCAGCAAACCAATTGCTAAACCAATTCCGATATACAACCACCAATTCGTACTTTCAAGAATTGGAGAAACATCACCATTCACTACAAATCCAGCCCAATAAAACGGGTGATTTTTCATAGGATTATTTTCTATAAAATCACGTTTGGCATTGGCCAATGCTTCATCTTTGGACTGACCTTCTTTTAAATTTTCATAAAAAGAAATCATAATTTCTGAAGTTTCTTTATCGGGCACTTGCCAGAGGCTATAAACAGATGATTTTACACCGGAATACGTTAACGCACGTGACAAACTCATCATGCCTTCGCCACTTTCCATTGAACCAATTCCGGTGTTGCAAGCACTTAAAACAACTAATTTGGATGGAAAATTCAATTGATATAATTCATCAAAAAGCACTTTCTGGTTGTCTGAAAAAACTAATGAAGATTTAGCATAATCTTCTTCCATTAACGAATGCATAGCTAAATGATGAAAAGAAAAATCGGTAGTAGCTTGTAAAAAATTCTTCCGGTTAGCTTCTTCGTTCAAATAGAGTTTACCGTTAAATAAATCGCTGATTTTTTTTGCCTCTTTCTTAGCTTCGGCTAAATCGAATAAATCAGCTCTTAGCAATCCTCTCATTTGATTTTCGGTTGGAATTTTTGCATAATTGGGAGCAAATGAAACAAAGCGATTTAAGTCATTTCCTTCTTTTTTATCAGTCTGCAGAATATCCCATAATTTAATTGAATAAGCATAACTGGTATGGAAATTTTGAACCAACATTTGTCCATTCTTATTGGAAAGACTTTCAAAAGAAACCAAGTTTAAAAAGTCTTCCGGAACAAAAATGATTGCATCAACCGACTGATTTTTTACCATAGGATGAACAATTTTTTCGTATAATAGTTTGCCCGTTTTGGCATAATTCCCATCAATGGAATTAACTTGTTTTAGTTGTTGATTCACTATTTTTTTGATGGATGCTGCTTCACCTAAATTCACCAATTCTATCGAAGAATTTTTAATGGCAAATGCATAAACTTCCTTTTCAGTAACTACATATTTTATCATCAATTGATTAGTCGATAATTTCTTCTGTATAGCATCAATCGAAAAATTACCTGATTTGAAGGTTTCATACGATTGGTCTTTTTCGTTGATTGAAGCCTTTATTTTAGTAATGTTTTTATCTAAATCAACTAGTTTATTTTTTAATTCTTTGTTGTCTTTACTTAATTTTAATTGTTGTTCGATTGCATTTTTTTCAAAAACCAATTCGTTTAAATTTCTTATCAACGATGGTGGAACTTTGAGATTCTGACTGTTTTTTACTTCAAAAATATTCCATAAATGTTGTGAGGAATTATTTTCGATTCGGTTTAAAATAACTTTGATTTTTGATTTATCATTGGGATCAATTAACAATTGTGTTTTCAGAAGACCGGCACTTATTTCTTTATTAAAAATGTTCAAGCTATAATTGTATTTCCCTTTCAAATAAAATTCATTAAACATATCAGAAGCTATAAAAAAAAGATTGTGAGCAATTATTAAATCTTCCTTTTTCTTATCTTTCTCATACATCAAAAAATAAAGTGTTGCCGAGTTAATGATATTTCTAATAAAAGTATCACTATTAAATTTTTTGAAATGAGAATACTTTAGATTCGTTAAGGTTGCTACTTTCGTTTCATCCTTTAATAAATCCTGATAAGTCTTTAAAAGTTTTGTTTTAGATTGATTTGTTTTATTCTGAGAATTTAAAATAGTTGCTTCAAGAATTTCGATAGTAAAACGAGATGCGTTGAAAAAGTTTTCAGAGATTTTTTTTCCTTCCTCAATAACGTCCAAGGCCTCTTCAAATTTTTCGTATTTGTTGTAAACCTTGGCTAGCTTTAAACAAGCTACTAACTCATCATGTTTAGAATTATACTTTCTTGCCAATTCAAGAGTTTTTTTATTAAAAGCAATGTGTTGATTGATTTGATTTTCGTCTAAAACATTGTTTTTATAAAAAACATCTTCATAATCAAACCTTGCCAAAAGCATTGGCTCATATAATTTTGGTTTATAATCTTCGGGTAATTTATCAAAAACCAAAACAACAGAATCCAAGTAATTTTTGGCGAAATTATTCTTATTTATCTTATTGTTATACCGTAAGTTTGAAAGATACTTTAGCATTTTGTAGTGCTCTTTTTCGATTTTATCGCCTCTTTTTGTTTTGGAAGCAAAACCCTCTTCGGCATACCATTTACTAAAATTTGAATTCAAGTTATCTAAAACGATTTTTGCTTGCTTTTCATCTCCGTAGCTTAAATTTTCCCAAATGGTATTGTTGGAAGAAGAAACAACATAACTTTTATCTATATCATTTGACTTTTTGTGAAATTCAAGAGCTTTAGTGTAATGATACAATGATTGATTATGAAAGTGTAAATCTGAATAGGCAGTTGCCAAGCCGTTGTGAACAATTCCTAAGCGAAAATAATCTTTTGCATAAAATTTGTATGCCAATTTCAAAGCCTTTTCATAAGCTATAATTGATTCTTCATACCTACGAAGCTGCTTTAAAATATAACCTTGATCTTGAACAAAATTAATTAAGTCTTTGTCTTTAGGAAGATTTTTAGCCGTGAAGTCATATCCTGTTTTGGCGTAGTTGAGTGCTTTTTCCCAATTTCCGGAAAATCCGGTTGAAAGGTACAAATCACTATAAAATTCACTGATAAACTTTTTATTGCTATCCAATACTTTAATCTTTGAAATAAATGGAATTGCTTGTTCAAAAATCGAAACAGCTCCAGCAACATTGTTGTTTTCAATTTCAATTCCTCCTTTTGCATAAAGATATCGGGCGGTATAAAAAGCAACATCCCCTTCTTTATTGCTCGTTTTGAGATTTTCCCATAGTGGTAAGGAAGCTTTATAATTTTTGCTTTTATCCAAAGAATCTGCTTTATTCAAAAGCATTTCTCTATCACTATTTTGACTATGCAATGATAAATTCAGCATAATGCTCAACAAAACAACTACAACATATTTCATAAAACTTCTTTAAATTGTTAGTGTCCTTATTCAAACAAAGTAAACAGTTAAAAATAAGTTTTTTTTAAATATAAAATAAAAATAGAAGTAATTTGTAGTTAATTAAATTAATCTATTAAGGTCAGAGTAAAAAAGTTGGAGTTTTAAAAACAAAAAAACCTTCCATTTCTGAGAGGTTTTGTACCCGGAGTGGGAACCTGCCTGCCGGCAGGCAGGTCGAACCCATACACCTAAGTACACGAGTTTGAGTCTTCATTCTCAAAATTATCTCTAATAACTTTCAACTTTTCTTTTCCAATGCCTGATTTAAAATATTTTTCTCTTGTTCGAGCTTCTATTCTTGTGGCATATTCTTCAAAATAAATAAGCTTAAATGGCTTATAAGGTTTTGTTGTTTTATTTCTTCCTGAATTATGTTCAAAAAAACGTCTTTCTAAATCATCTGTTAATCCAACATAGATATAATTTCTTTCTAAACTTGATATGGCGTATACAAAAAACATAAATTTTAAATTAAATTTCATAAAAAAAACCTCCCATTTCTGAGAGGTTTTGTACCCGGAGTGGGAATCGAACCCACACACCTAAGTACACGAGTTTGAGTCGTGCGCGTCTACCAATTCCGCCATCCGGGCATAAGGATGCTTATTTGTGGGTGCAAATGTAAGTAGTTTTCTTTACTTTTTCAAAAAAATTGTCTAAAATATCCTTTCCAAGTTGATTTTTATTTCTAAATTTGCACCTCGTTTCGGCGACACACAACTAACTAACTACAAAACAACGAATTAAAATGTCACACAACGAACCGGAAGCAAAGATATTTGCTTGTTCAAAAAGTGTATACTTAGCCGAACAAATAGCCAAAAACTATGGAATTCCGCTAGGTAAAGTAACGTTCTCTGAATATAGCGACGGTGAGTTTCAACCGTCTTTTGAAGAATCCATTCGCGGATTGCGGGTCTTCATCGTTTGTTCCACTTTTCCAAGTGCCGACAATTTGATGGAACTTTTGTTAATGATTGATGCTGCCAAAAGAGCATCAGCCAGACACATTACCCCTGTAATTCCTTATTTCGGATGGGCCAGACAAGACAGAAAAGACAAGCCAAGAGTGCCAATTGGAGCAAAACTAGTAGCCAAATTATTAGAAACAGCCGGAGCAACCCGAATTATGACGATGGATTTACACGCCGATCAGATTCAAGGTTTCTTTGAAAAACCGGTTGACCATTTGTTTGCCTCCACCATCTTTTTGCCATATGTAAAAAGTTTGAATTTGGAGAATCTAACGATTGCTTCACCCGACATGGGCGGTTCCAAAAGAGCCTACGCCTATTCTAAATTTCTAGAATCGGATGTTGTAATTTGTTACAAACAACGAAAAGTTGCCAACGTGATCGACACAATGGAACTTATCGGAGAAGTAAAAGGAAGAAACGTCGTTTTAGTTGACGATATGATTGATACCGGCGGAACCCTTGCAAAGGCAGCCGATTTAATGATTGAAAAAGGAGCTCTGAGCGTTCGAGCCATTTGTACACACGCCATTTTATCCGGTGATGCGTACGAAAAAATCGAAAAATCAAAATTGAGCGAATTAATAGTAACCGATTCTATTCCGTTAAAGAAAGAATCAAACAAAATTAGAGTGGTGAGTTGTGCACCGCTTTTTGCAGAAGTAATGCACATGGTGCAACACAACAATTCCATCAGTGGAAAATTTTTAATGTAGGCTTTTGAAAAGTAATGGGTTATTGGTGAAAGTTAATTGGTGATTTGGACTATAAAATAACCGACAACAGAAAACCGACAACCGACAACGAATTTTTATTTATTAACTATATATTATTTACAATGAAATCGATTACGATTAAAGGATCAGAAAGAGAAAACGTAGGCAAAAAGGCAACGAAGGCCGTACGTGATGCTGGAATGGTTCCTTGCGTTATTTACGGAGGAGATCAACCAGTGCATTTTACAGCAGAAGAAAAAGCGTTCAAAAACTTGGTGTACACTCCAAACGCACACACTGTTGTAATCGAACTAAATAGCGGTAAAAAAGCAGATGTAATTTTACAAGACATCCAATTTCACCCTGTATCAGACAAAATTTTGCACATCGACTTCTATGCGTTAAAAGACGACAAAGAAATCGTTATGGAAATCCCTGTAAAAGTAACAGGAACATCGCCAGGTGTATTAGCCGGTGGAGTTTTACGTTTAAACCAAAGAAGATTAAAAGTGAGAGCTTTACCAAAAAATCTTCCTGATTTCGTAGAAGCAAACATTTCTCCATTAGAAATGGGTAACAAATTATACGTTACAAAAATTGAAACCAACAACTTCAAATTAATGCACCCGGACAACACTGTTGTAGCTCAAGTGAGAATTTCACGTGCCGCTATGAAAGCCGCTCAAGAAGCAGCAAAAGCAGAAAAAGGCGGAGCAAAAAAGAAAAAATAATTTCAATTTTCTCAACAACAAAAGCATCGGTTCACGCCGGTGCTTTTTTTTTATTCTGAACTTTTTTCAGAATCACAATCACAGAAAACTCTCAACCGACAACCGACAACTTTTTTTAGAACCTAATCCCGCTGTTCACTACAAGCTTGTTTGCCAAACCCGTTTTTTCTAAGCCGCCCCAAGAGCTTCCGTTAGTCGCTTTGGGTCAGCAAGAAAAAATCGGTTTTGGCTGCACAAGGCTTTCCGTTACCATCAGGGGTAGAACGTGCTCCAAATCAAAATCGGCTAGAATTAGAAACTTTCGTACTTTTGCACTATGATTAACTGGATCACATCACTTTTTCAAACCCAAAAACCCGCCACAGAACCGGATATGAAAAAATTTCTAATCGTCGGACTCGGAAACATCGGAGCCGAATATGCCAATACTCGCCACAACATCGGATTCAAAATACTCGACCATTTTGCCAAAAAAGAAAGCATCAGTTTTCAAACCGCTAAGTTGGGCGACGTAGCCGAATTCAAAATCAAAGGACGAACCTTGATTTTTCTCAAACCCAACACCTATATGAACCTCAGCGGAAAAGCCGTGAAATATTGGATGGAAAAAGAAAACATCGAAAAGGAAAATGTTTTGGTCATCACCGACGATTTAAACCTCAGTTTCGGAACCATCCGCATCAAAACCAAAGGAAGCGATGGCGGTCACAACGGATTAAAAAGTATCCAAAGTTTATTAAATACCACCGAATATCCACGTTTTCGCTTTGGCATCAGCGACCAATTCAAAAAAGGTCAACAAGTGAATTACGTTTTGGGTGAATGGGACGAAGAGGAAAAATCAAAACTAACCGAACGATTAGAATTATCTGCTCAAATCATTCAATCGTTTGCTTTAGCAGGATTAAGCAACACAATGAACGAATTCAACGGAAAATAATTGGCTTGCTTTTTGAAACATTCATTTAAAACATCAACCATGAAAAAAATAATTACTCTATTTTTATTTGGATTATTATTTTCCTGTAACGCTCAGAAAAACGTTTCAACAGCTATGCCAAAACTCGTCAGCGAATGTCCTAAAGACGGAACGTGTGAAGTAGAAATTCTAAAAAACAAACAACTCATTCTGCATTACGATGATTTGGGCGGAATGTATTATGACATCAAAGACCAAGAAGGAACCACGGTAATTCACTATCAATACAACAAAACTACACAAGCAAATTTACAAGACGGTCATTATCGCGAAGACATTATTTTTGAAATAAAAAATTCAGATAAATCATTAGACCTAACTGATTCAGAACTTCAACAAGTCAAATTAATTTTTGGTCGTCATTGTTTCTGCAAAGGACAAACCGGTTATTTTAAAATTGAAAAAGGAAATTTACAACTATCGGCTAAGTCTGCTATAAGCTTCAATTTAAATTTTACCTGCGATAAAGTGCCACAGATTATCAAAAGTATTTCTGTAAAATAACACTAAAAAAACCTGACAGATTATTGAAATCTGTCAGGTTTATATACTTAGCTGATAATTGATTTATTAAAATCGATAGCCTAATGTTATATAACTTCCTGTGGCTCTAATGTTTGCTCCGTCTTCAATAATTGACTGAAAAGCACTTCTATAAACAAAAGCTAATCTTATTTTATTCACATCCATACCAATACCAAAATTGTAGCCCCATTCATTTTCTCTATAAATAGTATCAAAATCTAAGTTGATATTTCCGTCTTTTCCATCAAAATTATGACGGTAATAAGGTCCTGCAAAAACAAACATACGCATACTGTTTCCGGAATTAGTTGGCGTTCCTATCTCTACATTCAATGGAACAGTAATGGATTGTCTTTTAAAGGTTCCTTGAGCAGATTTACTGCGATTATCATCATACAAAGCCTCAAGATTCAAATGTACTACACGTGATAATTTATAGTTCATTTGAATACCGGCACTGTAACTAAAGGAGTTTTTGGCATCAAAAAACTCATCTTTATAAAGATGTCTTCCATTTCCAAGATTTAAAACCAAACCGGCTTGAAAACGCTTTGTAATACCATTGTCGTTTGTTGTTTGAATACTTTTTAAAGAAGATGCTGCTTCCAATTGCGGCTGATTACCAATATCTGAAATTAATTTTGCGGTATAATCTACCACTTTAGTCATTCCATCATAATCCAACAAATCGGCTTTGTCTTCCGGTTTGTGATAGGGTGATTTTGTTCCGGTGAATACATGAATTGCCGGAATTCCTTTATCACCAAAAGGTTCGGTATCTGTTCTGTTTTCAATAGAAGCACTTGTGTTTAATAACGTGATTCCTTCTGTATGCTTTTTGGCAATTTCTACTCCGTTAACTAAGCTTCCTATTCCTTTTAAATCTAAGCCTTTATTAGCTTCCAACATACCAACCATGTCAAAACTAAACATAACTTTAATTTGATTGCGTAGCTCTGCATCAATGGTTTCTACATAATGTTTAGAGCCTAACAATCCACTTTCTTCGGCATCAAAAGCAATAAAAATTAAACTCCGTTTGGGTTTGTTTCCGGCTTTATTAAAGTGCTTTGCCAATTCAATAATTGCAGCCACACCGGATGCGTTATCATCGGCACCGGGATAAATAACTTTTGTGCCTTTTCGCATCTCGTAACCCATGTGGTCATAATGAGCTCCAATAACGATATATTCATTTTTCAATAACGGGTCTGACCCTTCAACCATTCCAACAACATTGGTGGCTTTTACCCAAACCATACCCATTTTTAAAGGAAATTCTTGAAAATGATCTTCGCCCATGGCCATCAAACCGGCTGATTCAAATTCTTTTTTGATGTAGGTTTTAGCCAAATCTTTACCGTCTGTTCCCAATCCTCTTCCTTCTAATTGTTCAGAAGCCAAATAGCTGACATGAGCATTGAGCACATCTTTGTTAGTAACTTGTGCCAGCGATAAAAATCCTGACAAGATAAATAAAAACACAAACAGTTTTTTTTGTCTCATGATAAAGAAAAATTTAGTTATGAATTAGAACTACAATGATATAAACTACATCTTATTCCTGCAAAAATTTAATTAATTTTTGTGAATTTTTAATAAAAAAGCCCAATCAAAAAAATGATTGGGCTTTGAAAATTTATGATGATCTTTTATTCAACAATTAAACGTTTTGTTTCTTGATTATTTCCATCGGAAACTTTTACTAAATAAATCCCTGCTTGCGGATTTACTAACTGAATTTCTTCGTTAAAAGAACCATTATTAGAATACGATTGTTCAAAAATCAATCTTCCTCTCATATCAAACACAGTTACCGCAATTTTTTCAGATTCTAAATTATTCATCGCAAGTGTAAAGTTACCTTTGGTTGGATTTGGATATAGTCCAAAATTTAAACCAATATTATCCGCAAGACTTGCCGGAGCATTTTCACTACAAATAGTTAAACTCCAGCTATTAATAGCTCCTCCGTCTAGATTAAATACATCTTGCACTCTTAGTGTCCAATCCCCTTGCGAATTTTGACCATTTAAAGCTGACAAAGGTTGCTCTGGCAATAGCACACCTGAAATTGCAGGATTAACACCACAAACCAGAACAATTCCGTTATCGTCAAATGTTGCCACTGCATTTGCATCACCTTCATCGGGATTACATTCTCTGTTCATTAATTGCACTTGTGTTCCAGAAGGGCTAATTAGAGTTACTATCAAATCGTTTATCCAAGTATGTGAAACGTTTAATGTTACTGTAATTTTTTGAATTATTACATTTTCAACTGCTGGAATTGTTAACATTGAATTTACTGTAGGAGTTCCGGTAGAAGGAATTACTATTGGAACATTTTCAGATGCCGTAGTTCCGCAATAGGTTGTTGAAAAAGAAAATGGCGATGAATAAATTCCTGAACAAGCACTATTTCTTGGTGAAACTCTCCAATACAAAGTTGTTTGATTAGGCAAAGAAGTAGCAACATAGCTATTTGTTCCAACCACAGCTTCTTCAAAAATTGTTAAGAACGAAGCGTCTAAAGCAATTTGAATTGTATATAAAGAAGCATTCGAATCAGCTGCCCATTCAAATGACACTCCTGAAGGCTCGACATTAGATGCGTTTGCAGGAGAGTTTAACATTATTGTATCAAAATTACTGCTTACCACATCTAAATACATATTAACTGTTTTGGTTATAACTCCAGAAGTTGCCGTTACAGCAATAGTATATAACCCAATAGGTGTAGATGCATTTGTTGTTACTTGCATTTGAACAACTCCTTGCGTTGAAGCTGATGTTGGTGAAAACGATACTGTTGTTCCGGCAGGATTTCCAGTTGCAGAAAAAGTAGCATTAGCATTAAATCCTGCAAAAGTTTGATAATCTAAGTTAAAAATTTCATTATTTCCTTGACAAATTGCTTTATTCTGTTCTCCTTCAATCCCATTAAAAGCAATAGCCATTGTAGGCGTGGGAGCAGTAATAGAAAAGTTTGTATTAGAAACATCTAAAAATATATTTTTATGTCCTTTTACCATAATTCTATTCGTTGTTCCAACAGAATTTGGTACAGTAATTATTTCTGATCCATCATTTGGAACCTGACTTGCCAATAAAATTGGAAAAGTTGAACCTCCGTTGGTTGACAAGTAAATATCTACATAAGGAGTGTCAACACCATTTGCAGTAGTTCCCGCCACATCCCAAGTTACATTTTGGTTTGTTCCTGCTACCCATGAAACATTTGTATTAGGAGCAGTTACAATAAAAGGGCCTGCGTTTGCAACAGTGGTAACCGTCATATTAGCTCTGGCAGTTTGACCTCCGTTTGGTGTTGCATTATCTCTAACGGTTAAGGCAAAATTCATGGTTTTTGCGATGGATGGAACTACCTCCCACGTATTTGAAGTTGCTCCAGCTAAAATTGTTGTCATAAAAGGCAAATACCTATTCGGGCTAGACGATGGATTTCTGGATCGAAACCTTGGACCATTTGCTGCATCGGTTGCTGTTGGAGGCTGAATTGCAATTCCTGTATCAGTTTGTTCCCAACAGTAAGTTAAAGCATCTCCGTCTGCATCGGTGGCATTTCCTTCTAAAACAAAAGCGGTACTCCTTGGAATTGTATAATTTGGAATAGATTGAATTACAGGAGCACTATTATTGTTATTAATATTATCAGAGCAATTGCCTGTTCCTGCAATAAAATTATCCATTTGAGCCAAACTTAGCACATGAAAATAAGCATCCGAATTATTTTGAACATTTGGCGAACATATACCCGCATAGCCCATTATGGTTGAAGCACTACCCGGCTCAACAGCAGTTGCTCCTGATCTTTGGCAACTATTATTTTGTGTATGTGTTGCTCCAAATTGATGACCCATTTCATGAGCAACATAATCAACATCAAAAGGATCACCAACGGGTGCAAATGAACCTGTAATACCTCTTGCTTTGTTGTTTGTGCATGGAGAATTTAATTGAGCCAAACCACCGCCACCTGTGCTTACAGTATGACCAATATCGTAATTATCACTACCTATTATACCATCAATTACTGTCTGACTTTGGTTAATTAAAATATTTGAATTGGTATTATTGAAATTATCACTCGTTATGAAAATTATATCTAAATTATTAGGAACCAATTGCATTGTTAAAGACATATCTCTTTCAAAGATTCCGTTAATTCGGGTCATAGAAACATTCATAGCTGCTAAAACTGCTGTCTTTCTGGTTTCCTCTGGTGTAGCCGCCGTCATTCCGGCCGCTTGCCAATGAAATTGTGCATATTCAATAGTGCAGGCCATCGCCAAACGATAGGTTCTAAAAATTCCAGTGTTTGATGATATATCAAAATTATTTCTTGGAGAAAAATGAATACCTTTATCTTCTTCAAAATCTTCATCTTCAACCAAACAACTAAAGGTTGAGCTAGGCTGAATGTTTTTTCTAGAATAAATAACATACTGAGTCAAGTCATTTGTATAGGTATCAATATAATGAACCGCTCTGTCTGCCCTGAAAAGCATAGCATGTAATCCAAACATTGTAACACTAAAACGCACCATTGCTGTCTTATTTTCTGTGCCAATACCTACATACGATCGAATGTCTGCAAATTGAGCTTGTAAATCCGGATGCATGACAGAAGCTTCGTAAATTCTGAAACTTTCAAATTCTCCTTCGGCATTTGGAAAATTTAAAATAACGTTTGAAAGCAAGTTCGATTTATCTCTTTTAGGAGCTTTAAGCAACTCTCCTTTAAAATTTTGTAGATCTAAAGAATAAATATCATAATCTATTGGAAATGTTGTTCTTTGAACTCTTTGAATTGGAGATAAATTTGTTTCATCAATCTTTTCCCAGAAATTTTTCTGTGCATAACTGGTTGAAAACAATAGGCTGAATAATACTATAAATAAAGCTTTTTTCATGTAATTAAATTATAAAGTAGTAAAAAGAAAAAATGATTTGGAACTAACAACTAATTCTGACTAAGAAGAAACAAAAGTTTCATTTTTCAAAAATAATAAAAAAAGCCTAAGAAACTTGATTTTTTTAGAACCCTAATTGCATATTGTTAAACAATTACAGATATAATTTAATGATAATCAATAAAATTATTGATTTGATATAATATTTTTTAATACTTTTGCCTATTAACTATTTCCAATTATAATGAAAAAAATTACTTTAATTACAATTATGATGTTGTCCTTCTTTAGCTTTGGACAACAAAAAACTCCAGTTGTTTTCGGAAAGGCTATTTCTGCAGATGCAATTTCTCCTTCAGGACATGTTAGATGTATAACCACAGAGTATGAAAAATTTCTTCAAGAAAGTGATCCAAAAAGATTAACTGATGCTCAATTTGAAGCATGGATTGCCCCTTTAATTGATCAATACAGACAACTTGAGTCAGTAAGTTCACAATCAGGTGGAATTATTACTATTCCTGTTGTGGTTCATGTTATTCACAATGGTCAACCAGTTGGAACTGCACCAAACATTACAGATGCACAAGTTGAGTCACAAATTACCGTTATGAACAACGATTTTAGAAGATTAGCGGGAACTCCTGGTTTTAATAACAATCCTGTTGGAGCAGACACACAAATACAATTTGCTCTGGCAAAAGTTGATCCTAATGGTAATCCTACAAATGGTATCAACAGAGTAAACCTTTGTGAACCTTCTTGGAGTACAGCTGACATAAACGGTACGGTAAAGCCAAGCACCATATGGGATCCAACTCAGTACATGAACATGTGGAGTGTGAATTTTTCAGATCAAACACTATTGGGTTATGCACAATTCCCTAACAATTCTGGATTAGGTGGTTTACAACCAAATAATGGATCGGCTTCAACAGACGGTGTTGTTGCAAATTTTGCTACTTTTGGTAGCATTGATTACAATGACGGGACATTTTTATTATCAGCTCCTTTTAATAGAGGAAGAACAATGACACATGAAGTAGGACATTTTTTAGGACTTAAACACATCTGGGGTGATGGTGGTTGTGGTGTTGATGATTTCTGTGCAGACACGCCCGCTTCTGATGCTGCAAATTATGATTGTCCTACAGGTCATATTTCTTGTACCACGGTTGACATGATAGAAAACTACATGGATTATACCGATGATATTTGTATGAACATCTTTACACAAAACCAAAAAGAAAGAATGATTGTTGTAATGAACAATTCTCCTAGAAGAACTACCTTAAAAACATCTACAAAAGATCAACCTATCGCATTGTTTGCAAACGATGCTGAAATTATTGTTGAAAATTCATGTACATCGGGTGGGGGTTCATGTTCAGGGTCTGTTCAAAAAGTAACCATTTATAACAGAGGAACTTCAAACTTAACTTCTGCTTCAATTGAATATAGTATTGCTGGCGGACCAACACAAACTTATAATTGGTCTGGTAATTTAGCTACACATAAATTCCAAACCTTTGACATGCCAATTAATGCTACTTCATCTGGCTCATTAAACATGAGTATTATTAACGCCAATGGCGTTACAGATCAAAGAGCTTCTAACAATGATGCTCTTGGCGATTTTGTTTTACCTGTTGCACCAACAGCATATACCACTGCTCAAGTTGTGTTAACTTTACAAAGAGATTTTTACGGTTCTGAAACAACTTGGAATTTAAAAAATAGTGCTGGTGCAACTATAGCTCAAGGAGGCCCTTATGCCAATTCAGTTGGAACTCTTCCCGCATTAATAACGCAAACTATCAATGTTCCTAATAATGATTGTTATGTATTTACAATGAATGACAGTTATGGTGATGGTATGTGCTGCGGATTTGGTAATGGGTATTATAATTTAAAAACAGCTCAAAATGTAACCATAGTAGATTATACTACAGGTCCATTTTCGTCGCAAGTAACACCTTTTGTTATTGGTACGCTTGGAACTGAAGACTTTTCAATGTTAAATTCAATCAATTTATATCCTAACCCAACAAGTGGAATTTTGAATATTGGAATTTCAAATGAGTATGAACTTCCTTCATCTTTCACTATTTTTAACACTTTAGGACAAGTAATTAAACACTCAAAAATCAGTTCAAATTCAGATTTAAGCATTTCAACTGATGGGTTTAGTAATGGAGTTTATTTTGTAAAAATCGAAAAAAATAACGAGTCTAAAACACTACAGTTTATTAAAAATTAATTTTTTGTTTTATATGAAGAAAGGGTTTTGAGCTATCAAAACCCTTTTTTTTATTACTTTTGTTTTGCAGTACAAATACCTATCTCGATTTGAAAACTTTCCATTCTATATATACTTTTCATCCAAAAAACAAAACGATTGTAACCCTCGGAACTTTTGATGGTGTTCATTTTGGTCATAAAAAAATTATTGAAAAATTAATTCACAATTCTTCCTTGTGCGAGTGTGAAAGTTTAGTGCTCACTTTTTTTCCACACCCAAGAATGGTGCTTCAGGATAATAGTGAAATTAAACTATTAAACACTATTGAAGAACGAACTGAACTATTAAAAAAATCGGGCTTAGACAACTTAATCATCCACCCTTTTGACCAAGTCTTTTCAAGATTAACTGCCGAAGAATTTGTTTCTACTATTTTAGTTAACCAATTTAACGTAAGAAAAATTATAATTGGTTATGATCATCGATTTGGTAGAAACAGAACTGCAGACATTAATGATTTAATAGAGTTTGGAAAAAAATTTGATTTTGAAGTAGAGCAAATCTCTGCTCAAGAAATAGACGAAGTTTCTGTTAGTTCTACAAAAATTAGAAATGCTCTGATAGACGGTCATGTGAAATTGGCTAATGATTACTTGGGATACAACTATTTATTAACAGGAATTGTAATAAAAGGAAAAGGGCTTGGCAGAACTTTAGACTTTCCCACTGCTAATTTACAGATAGAAGAATCGTATAAATTAATTCCAAAAAACGGTGTTTATATTGTTCAAAGTTTGATTGAAAATAAATTGGTTTATGGCATGATGAACATCGGATTTAATCCTACTGTAAATGGCGAATCAAAATCAATTGAAATACACTTTTTTGATTTTGATGGTGATTTGTATTCTAAAAAAATCCAAATTCAGCTTTTAGATCGAATTCGTGATGAAGTAAAGTTTGAAAACATTGAAAAACTGAAAGAACAGCTTTTAAAAGATAAAACCGTTGCAATTCAACACATAAATTCATTGTAATGCTAAAAAAGGCTTTTGAACCCATCGACAATTCTCCGCTTATTCTTTTTAGAATAACCATGGGGCTTTTGATTGCGGCAGAAAGCATTGTTGCTATTTTTACAGGATGGGTTAAAAAAAATTTAATTGACCCCACGATTTCTATTCCGCATATTGGCTTTGATTTTTTGGTACCTCTTCCCGGTTATGGTATGTATTTCTATTTTAGCATAATGGGGATTTTAGGAATATTTATTATGTTGGGTTTTAAATATCGGTACTCGTTAGGATTATACACCATACTTTGGACAAGTGTATATTTAATGCAAAAAGCATCTTATAACAACCATTATTATCTACTTATTTTGGTGTGTTTAATTATGCTTTTTCTTCCGGCCAATCAATATGCTTCGTTGGATGCTAAAAAAAATCCAATCATAAAAAGCCTCACGATGCCCCGATGGTGCTCGTGGGTCATGATTTGTCAGATGACTATTGTTTATTTTTTTGCCACCTTAGCCAAGTTTTATCCAGATTGGTTAGATGGAACTTTTACAGGAATTTTATTTTCAAACTTATCTAATTTTCCGGTTTTAGGCTCAGTGTTTACTGAAAAATGGTTTCATGTTTTTATTGCTTATGCCGGAATTTTCTTTGATGGTCTAATCATACCTGCACTTCTTTGGAAGAAAACAAGAAATATTGCGTTTGTGGCTAGTTTACTTTTTCATCTGTTTAATTCAGTTACCTTACAAATTGGTATTTTTCCCTATTTTGCTTTAAGCTTTATTGTATTTTTCTATTCGCCGGAAACCATTCGACACATCTTCTTTAAAAAGAAACCTCAACTTCAAATGGAGGATTTAAGTAAACACTATTCTTATTCCAATGTTATCACTTATTTTTTTATACCTTTTTTTATTATACAACTCATTCTTCCCATCAGACATTTTTTTATTAAAGGTGATGTACTTTGGACAGAGGAAGCTCATCGCTTAAGTTGGAGAATGATGTTGAGGCAAAAAAACGGCATTACACATTTTAAAGTGATTGATAAAAATACCAATCAAGAACTCCCTTACAATATTGTTGAGAAATTAACCCGAAAACAGCTGGGTTTGGTTTCCAGTAAACCGGACGGAATGTGGCAAATGGCCCAACATATCAAAAAAGAATTTGCAGAACAAGGCATAGAAGTTAGTATTTATATTGATTCGAAACTTTCTGTCAATAATAAACCTTACAAAACCTTTATTGATCCAACAGTTGATTTTGCAGAAGCAGAATGGAACTATTTTGGACATAATGAATGGATTGTTCTTTACGATAAAGAAGGAGATATAAGTAAGAAATAAATTTTAAAAAATCTTTTGCTTTGCTTCTTATTCGTCTAAATTAAGTACTTTTGACATATAATAATATTTTATGAATACCACAAAACACAATTGGACAAAGGAGGAGATACTTGCCTTATACAACAAACCTTTGATGGATTTGTTGTTTGAATCTGCCTCAATTCACAGAACACATCATGACCCAAATGTAGTTCAAGTATCTACACTAATTTCTATTAAAACAGGAGGTTGTTCAGAAGATTGTGGCTACTGTCCGCAAGCTGCTCGCTATGACACTAAGGTGGAAGGAAATGATTTAATGAGTGTTCCGCACGTTAAGGCACAGGCTTTGCGAGCCAAAGCATCAGGCTCTTCCCGTGTTTGCATGGGTGCAGCCTGGAGAAACGTGAAAGATGGGTCGGAATTTGATCAAGTGCTGGAAATGGTTCGCACCATTAATAAACTAGATATGGAAGTTTGTTGCACTTTGGGAATGCTCACAGAAAATCAAGCTCACCGTTTAGCCGAAGCCGGATTATATGCCTATAACCACAACCTTGACACATCGGAAGAATTTTATAAAGAAGTGATTTCTACCCGTGGGTTTGAAGATCGATTGCAAACCATTAACAACGTTAGAAAAACAAACATAACCGTTTGTAGTGGAGGAATTATTGGAATGGGAGAAAGTATTGAAGATAGAGCCGAAATGTTGGTGACATTGTCAAACTTAAATCCGCAACCGGAATCTGTTCCAATCAATGCTCTTGTTGCAGTGGAAGGAACGCCTATGGAAAACCAAAAACCAATTGAAATTTGGGAAATGATTAGAATGGTTGCTACTACTAGGATTGTAATGCCGGAAACGCAAGTTCGTTTATCTGCCGGGAGAACAGAAATAAATAGAGAAGGCCAAGCGATGTGCTTTTTTGCAGGAGCTAATTCAATATTTGCAGGAGATAAACTATTGACTACTCCTAATCCGGATGTAAATGAAGACATGAAAATGTTTGAATTATTAGGTCTCAAGCCGCAAAAACCATTTGAAAAAGGATTGCAACCCAAAACAGTTGAAGCAGAAGATTCGCAATTACATGCGTTGGGCGAAAAGCCTAAATGGTCAAGACCCGGACACACAATTGAACGTAATGTTGAGGTTTCGTTGAAAGGAAAGTAATCAAATTCAAAATAACTAAAAACAAGATATCTATGATTAGCTCTTAGCATAAATGCCAAGAGCTTTTTTACTTAAAGACATTCGATTTATTTGAAAACGTAAAGCACAAAAAAAGCCTCCGATTTCTCGGAGGCTTCTCTTTATAAAACTCAGCAACTCAGTTGCTCAGTATCTTAGTTTTTAGAAACTTATTGTTTCACCACTCTCACAGTTCTCGTTTCTTCACCTTGTGTTACAATCATATTGTAAACTCCAGATGGATAACGATCTCCAAATTGGTAGTTAGCAACTTCGCTTGCATTTACTTCTTTTACTTCTAAAAGCCGTCCTGCCATGTCATACACAGTCAAGCTCACTTTTTCAGTGTTGGAAGTTCTTACATCAACAGCAAAACTGTTTGCAAATGGGTTTGGATAAGCCACTGCTTTGAAATCAGTTGGTAAGTTGATCGTTTCTTCAGTTTTAACTAAATTTGATCTTAGACCACCACCTGGCACTAGAATATTACAATCTTTTCCTGGATAGAAATAACCGTAAATCTCAGCTTCTACTGTTACCGAGTAGTTACCACCCGGCGTTAAAGTCTGCAATGCATTAAAGTTACTCAACCTAAAAAATCGTGCTGATGTAGTGTATACTTGGTTATAGCTAACACCATCACTTAACGTGAAACGATATTGTGTTGCTCCCGTTAATGGTGTAGCATAAATTGGTGTGTTTAGTGCGGCTGGTGCAATACCTTCTTCACCTCCACAACCATCTATTGCTGCCTCTGGGGCCTCTGGTGTATATACAGAGCATACTGCTCCGTAATTAGACCAACCCTCTATTCCATTTACATTTGCTTTTACTCGAACACGAACTTGATATTCCGAAGCATAAACATACTGAATTCCGCTTAACAAGGTTAATTTGAAATTGTTTACCGAGCGTTCGATTGTAGTTGTTTCAACAGCTACTCCGCCTTCCATACGACTTACTTCAAATTCATATCCTGTGGACGAAACTACTGTAGTAGCATAGATAGTAGATTGTAATGATGGTAAAACTTGACCACAAACTGTACTCACTGCGGTAGTTGGAATTGCCGGAGTAAGTATAGTACAAGCTGTTCCATAGTCTTGCCATTCGTTATTAATTCTAACCATTACGCGGATGGAATAAGCAGTATTGAAACCTGCAATATCCGTTTCATTGATACGAATCATCGCAATTGTTTTTTCTACTTCTCTAACTGCCGTTGTAGATAAATTGGTTATCTCATAACGGTAACCTGTTATAGTTGCTCCTACAGGCAATCCTGTTGGTGTATCTGCCAAGATAGAAGAATTAACAAATTGTAATGTGGTTCCACAGAAATAAGGACGAATTTGGGTTAGAACAACCGGACATCCGTCATTTAAATCACCGTTACAGTTTTGAAGGATACCATCGTAACAGATTTCTGTGGCTCCTGGGTAAATAGTGTTAGCGTTGTCATTACAATCGCCACCTACTGCTACGTAGCCTACTGGTTGAGTACATGCTTGAAGAGTAACTGCATCATTACCAAAACCGTCTCCATCTGTATCTGCATACCAAGTGGTTGCAGGTGTTACAGACAATGACACTATAGCCTCTGATTCACAACCAAAAGAACTCACGGCCGTAGCAGTATAACTAGTTGGACTAGTTGTTGATATTCTAGCATAAACCGTTGCTGCATTTCCACCCGTATAAGAAATAGTTCCAGAAGCATCGGTATATAAATCCGTTGCTGGTGACCAAGTCACATTAGGAATAGGAGTTCCTGAAACCACAAAATTATCAACTGCCCAATAATATTGCCAAGTAGCATCGTATCTAAATCTCACATATACAACAGCCTGATTTAAAGCTGCTGCAGGCAAAACAATATTATCTTGAACAAAACCGGTTGGAGCTCCTTGAACTGTTGTATAGGTCTTTAATGTAGTCCATGTTGTCCCGTTAAGTGAATATTCTAGGCCGGCAAAAGTAGCAGGGATTCTGTAATAGTGATAAAAACTAATATTAACAGAATTATAACCTACAGTACTGAAAGCCGGAGATTGTAGACGTGTATCTGTTACAGAACCACTTCCTCCAATATCAGAATCTGTTAACATAAACTGACTAGTATCATTACTACTTAAGGTTGCTCCAAAAGTTCCAGCAATAGTATACGGACTTGGTCTTAAAGTCCATGCTGTCGCAGCCTGATTAGATCCACCAGTTGTAAGATTCTGTGTAGTCCACCCAGAAGCAGCACCATTAAAGTTTTCAGTCAGAATAACACTAGTTGTTGAAGTAGAAACTGTTAATTGTTGTAAATCTCCTTCGCAAACATTAATAGGATTTGCACTAGGTGTAATTGCTAATACTAAACTTGGTGATATTAAAACCTCTGTGGATCCAGTTGATGAACAATTGTCAGCAGAAGTAGCTGTGAATGTATATGTTCCTGATGCTGCAAGTGTAACATCTGAAATCGTTGGATTCTGATCTGTTGAAGTAAATCCGTTTGGACCTGTCCAAGAGAATGTAACTCCCACATCTGAACTTCCTGTTAAATTAACAGTTCCACCTTCACAAACCGGACCATTATTAGTAGCCACAGCAGTTGGTAGAGGGTTTACAGTTAAAGTAACTGCATCTGATGTAACAGGCTCTCCACATAACGGAGTAACTACCACATCATAAGAGGCATCATCACTTGCTGAAATGTTATTCAATTGTAATGTTGCTGAAGTAGCACCATCAATACTAGCACCACCTTTTCTCCATTGGTAAGTTATACCCGGACCTGAAGCTTCTACAGTGAAAGTAGCATTTGTTCCGGCACATTGTACTAATGAAACTGGTTGAGTTTCAATTTCAGCACCAGAAATAACACTTACAGCAACTTCTGATGTTGTAGAACATCCTGAAGCTCCTGTTACAGTAACTGTATAAGTAGTATCTTCTGTTGGGTTTGCTATTGGATTTTTAACTGAAGACGTAAAGCCTGCAGGTTCAGAAGTCCAAGAGTAAGTAAATTGATCTGAGTAATCAGGTGTAAATCTAAACAAAGTTCCACTTACAACTTGGTTTGTGGTTCCTTGAGTAATTGTTGCTGAACTGGAAGTTGATGCACTTGCATCAGTAATAGCAGCCCAAGTTGTTGATGAAATCGAACGAATTTGAGTTGCTGCTGATGAGGTTCCTCTTAAACCAACTTGTACTCCAGCTGAAGTCCATGCTTGGTTATAAGCTCCATAACGAATTTCAACTAAATTAGAAGTTTCATGCAACCAAACTTGTGCATTTCCTGTATGAGCTGGAGTATTGTATCTGTAAAAATTAGTAGCCTGGATTTTTAAAATTCTATTTGGAGCTACTCCATCTACAACATAACTATAAACAGCACCAGAATTATTTAAATCACGACTGTTAAACGCAATTACATTTGAGTCTGCACCTAAAGCAGCATAAGAAGTAGCTGCCGGAGCACCTCCTAAATAAACAGCTCCGTTTGAACTTACTCTAAACTGTGTGAAATTATTCCCGCCGAAGTTAAAATTAAATCCAATACCTAATAAAGCAGAATACCCATCATCAGCTGTACCGGCTCCTGCACTTATAGAAAATGTAGTTGCTCCAGTTAAAGCTGAATAAGTAGATGTTGTTCTAGTAAATTTATAAGCACTGATATTTTTACTTCCTTGAGTTGGAGTAACATCTAACTGTACATTTGCTTCCGGACAAACCGTGTCTGGAGTTGCCGTTGCTGTAGCAAGAACAGCATTATTTACAGTTACAGTTACTGTAGTTGTATTTGAACAACCATCAGCATCTACACCTGTAACTGTATAAGTTGTAGTAGAGGCAGGAGAAGCCAAGACAGTATCTCCAGTTGTTGCACTTAAACCTGTTGCTGGCGACCATGTGTATGTAGCGGCTCCTGAAGCAGTTAAACTTACTGGATCACTTGGTACACAATAAGAAGCAGAACTTGGTGTTACCGAAATTGTTGGTTGTTGAACTGTTAACGTAACAACATCTGAATTTAATGGTAAACAAGGTGAGGTGCCACTAACAACAGCTCTGTAATAAGTTACACCAACAGAACTAGCAGGAGTAACATTCACACTTAGTGAAGCTCCTGTTCCAACATTAGTCCAAGTATCAACTCCATTTGGAGAAGATTGCCATTGAATTCCAGAAACAACTCCACCTGTAGCAACGCTAAAGTTAGCAGTTGTATTAATTCTACAAACCAAAGTACTATCCGGTTGATCTGAAATTGAAACACCTTCATTTACAGTTAAAGTAGCAGGGTTTGAAGTTGCTGCATTTGCAGGTCCTGTAACTACTCCTCTAAATCTATAACCATCATGAACTAATGTAATTGTAGAAACAGATAATACATTAGTCTCAGCGTCTGAGATTGTCATACCGTCTAAATCACCATCCGTAACAGGCAACCAGTTTTCTGTACCATCTGCATCATATTCCCATGAATAGGTAATATCTTCTTCTGCATCATCACCTGATCTCACAACAGTGAAAGTAGTTGAACCACCATCACAAAGTGCAGCATTCACAGGATCAGAACTAATACCAGTATCACCTACATTTAGTATAGAATTTGGTGTTGTAGTTTCTGGTGTACAAGGAGAAACTCCTGATACCTCACAATAAAACTCAAAACCATTCATATCTCCGGGCACACTTCCAATAACTAAAGAAGAAGTAGTAGAACCTGTATATGATTCTCCATATAAGCTTAACAAATCATCCAATTGGTACGTATCAATACCATCAAAGGCAAACCATTGATAGGTTAATCCCGTTCCTGAAGCAGTAACTGAGAATGTAGCATTATTACCCGTTACAACAGTTTGACTTGGTGTAAATGAGTTAATTACTACTGGAGCATTAATAGTTACATCATAGGTAACAGTAGTAGTACAGCCATTATCAGTAATTGAATAGCTGATTGTTACGGTACCAGGACTAACCCCTGAAACTGTACCTCCAACAACAGTTGCTATAGTCTCATCTGACGATGACCAAGAACCACCTGATGTACTTGTTAATAATAATGTATTAGGCATACATAAGGCTGTATCTGGTGCTGTGATTGGATCAACATCCGGTGAGTTGAATACTTCAAACAAAGTAGCACTATTTACTGTTGAAAAACCATCCGAGATTGTTATTACACCAGTGGTTACATTTTCATCTAAATCAACTGTAATAGTAGTGTCATTTACCACCGTAAAAGGATAAGAACTTCCGTTAATCTCTATTTCAGAAATATCGGATAGATTTGAACCTGTTATAGTGATAGTAGTTTCATTTAAATCATCAGAACATGCTGTTGCTGGTTCGAATGATGTAAATACCGGAGGTACAAAATCTACTGAAATATCATCGATATATAGAAATGCATTATCAGCCGCAGAGAAATTATGGAATCCAATATAATATACTCCTGTAGTAGCAGGTGAAAAATCAATTGTAAACTCAGAAAATGGACTTGCCAAAGCAGAATTAATTCCTGTAAGGGTAGCCAACGTTCCAGAAGTCATTTCAGAAGCTGTAGGTAATGTTCCGTATTTTACCTCCAAATTTTCAACATAGGTAGGGCCATCTGATGCTTTGTATTTAAATTTGAAACGGTAATTAGCATTGGCATCTAATGTTAATCCTTGAAGGAAGAACCAATCATTACCCGGAACTGAAGCATTCCACTGATACTGCATACTATTTGTTCCTGTTGATGCTGATGTTGAAGTACCTGTAAAGACATTCCAAGTTGACACACCATTCAAATCTTGATACAAGAGACAGCTTGTGTTTTCAGCCACTTCAAACCCCATAAAATAAGGTACTGTGGTTGATATACAAGGTGTATTATAAATTGCTGAAGTTCTCCAAGCACTATAATCTACCCCCTCTTCACATACTCCGCGAACATGCACATAATAGGAAGTTCCTATCGCTAAAGAACCCGCTTCTGCCGATGTTGTTGCCGTAAAAGTTCCTGAAGTAGGAGGCGTTGCCGAAGTGGTCATTGCCCACTCATAGCCCACAGCAGGTGGCGATGATGGTGCGTTCCAAGTAATAGAAGCACTATCTACAGCACTTGGTACAACTACTATACTACTAGCTGAAACAGCAAAACAACTTGGTATATCTTCAAAAACTGGAGTTAATTTCCAAGTTCCATTATTCACCAAGTTAAAAGTTGTTCCACAACCACTTCCTCCATACCCTCTAAAGGCATGTAATTGGAATGTTATAGTACCTGTGGCTTGTTCAGCGAACGGAAGGTTTCTACTGTAATTAAATGTACCTGTGGAATCTCCTGCTCCTGCAGCAACAGTTGCTTCACCTACTCCTAAAGTTGGGGAATAAATGAAGGAACGTTGTTCGCTCATCCAACCCTCATCAAAAAGGTCTCCCACAGCAGTCATACTGTATTCAACTGCTAATGAAGCGATCCATTTTCCTGTAGGAACAGTAATAGATAATGTTCCAGGACATGTTGAAAAAGTTGATGGCGTAGGCTCAACAGCTACTAATAAAGTACTAATATTTCCAGAAGTATTAGTAACCGAGTTTGATGGGGTAAAGGTAATTGGCCCTACCCAAGAACTAAAACCATCTACGCCACAATCTTGACGAATGTAGGTTTGATATGCTTGTTCAAGTGTAAGTTCTTCTATTGTTGTAGATATTCCGCTTGCTAAAACGGTTGTTCCAGTTCCTAATGTAAAACCTGACAGACCATATTCTATTTGAAAATCAGAGCCTGTACTTGACCAGTTCAAGTTAACAGAATCACCTAACACATTAGCAGTAAATGCTGTTGGAGGTAAACAAACTGGGGCTTCTGTTATAGTAACAATATAATCTTCTGTTTCACCATAAGAACTAGCAGATGCACCACAAGCCATACTAGTCGTAAGAGGAGAATCATCTCCACCTCTAACTCTTAGTCTAGTATTTCCTAAAACGGCTCCTAGTGGAACATTAATTGTGATTACAGCGGTGCCGCTTGCTCCGGCATTACCAGTAGCTAGAAATCCTTCTGAGGCTTCAAAAGTACCATTTTGATTAAAATCCACCCAAACAGCAGAATATTGGTTAGAGTCCGTACCAAAAGAAATGGATATATTTTGATTCACCCCTCTTTGAAGTGTAGGAACTGTTAATGCATTATAAAAAGTATAATGTGGAGAAGCAGTACAGCCTGATGCGTTTGATAAACTTCCCAAAACTACATTAGTAATAGCATCGGTTCCACACCCTAAAGAATAGGTAGGATTACAATATATAAAACTAGAACCTGTTGTAAAAGAACCTTCAACACAAGATGTTGCACTTCCTAATGCATTTTTAGGGACAATTTTATAAAAATATTCTGTATTCGCCAATAATGTTGCTACTAATGGTGTTGAAGTTCCTGTTGCATTGGCATAAAAAGCTGCTGGTGATGAAGTTCCAAGGAAAACATCATAACTAGATGCTCCCGCTACTGAACTCCATGATAAAGCAGTGTTAAGAGCCACATTTGTGGCAAGATTTGCAGGTGTTTGTGTTGTGACACAATTTGGCAAATTTGCTGTTGTGAAAGACCAAATTGCACAACCTGTGGCTGCACCATTATTGTTCGTTGGAATTACCTGCCAATAATAGGTTGTTGATGGTGATAAAGTTCCTGGTGGTATAGCATAAGTATTGGTTAAACCTAATGCACTTCCATTCACTAAATTGGTAGGAGCTAATGTCCCTCCTCCATCTGTTCCGAAGTATAATGTATAACCAGAAGGATTTCCTGTTGCTCCAGACCAAGTTAAGTTTGAACCATTAAACCCAGTACCTGCATTTGAAGGAGTGGTTGGAGAAGCAATACAATTAGGTGGTAAAACAGGAACCAGACCGCCCAAAACTACTTGCGGTGTTGTTGTTGTTCTCGCTCCCGTACCAGGTGCGGTAGGGTCAGGATTTATGGTATCACTTCGAAAATAAATATTTCTATTTGTTTGAGCTGTATTTGCTAGCCAATTATAAGTACAAGAATATCCTGGTGAGTTTTCGTCAACCGCTAAAATTAGATTATCTGTGTTATTATATGCAAAAGGAACAGTTAAATTGATAGTAATCACTTGCCCAGATGATGTTGGCATAGTGACAGACCCATCATAAACCAATGTCAAGTTTGCCAATGGCTCCCAATCGTTATTGGTTGCAAAGTCTGCTTTGGTGGTATGGCCTAAATATATCCTAAAAGCGGTATTGGCACCTTGTGGAGTATTAGGTGTACCGCCTGTTGCTGTAGTTGGAATTATTCCCGCACTTGTAAAAGACAAAGACGTTATATTACCTGCTGTGTTGATAGTTGGTTGAAGGTAAATTTGCTGATGATAGGAATATCCCCAACACGAACTAAAAGGTCCATTTCCATTTGATGTGTTACCTGCACCAACAGTAATTTGAGCAAAAGAATCCAAACTAAAAATGTTCAATATCAAAAATAAAAACATCAAATGCCATACTTTCTTAGTGGCAAAAAACGAACTAACATATGGATTTTTATCTCCATCCGGTTCTCGGGTTTTGAGCGACGTCCCCAAACGCCAACTCAACGAATTGTAGTATTTAGTCATAATTAAAAAATTGGTTTAAAATAAGTTAGTGAATGTAACAAAATTTGTTAACATGTTGTTAAGCAAACCTATACAAATCGTTAAAAAGCACGATTAATCGATAAAATGCATATCATTTCTTTTTAACAATTTTTTTTTGACTTGTTTATAAAAAAACAAAACCCTTAGAAAACTCTAAGGGTTTTATAGTTAAATTTTTGATTTTTTAATAGGCGACTTTTTTGGTCAAAATTACACCATCTGTGGTTGTAATTTGAACTAAAATCATTTGGTTAGCAATGTTTAAATTGGCAAAACTTACCTCTGTTGCCAAGATATCCTGTTTGGCTGTAATCAATCGTCCTCTGATATCAAAAAGTTTTACTTCGGCCATCATTAAATTGGATGAATTGATGAAAATGGTTTCGCTATTTTTATAGACAACAATTGCATTGGATGCATCGGTTGGATTAGTAACTCCTAATGTTCCGTTAGTAAATTGAACCTCAAATCGATCTTCAAAAGTTCCGGTTTCTGTTGTAAAGTTATAATTACTTTCGTTCAAATTATGAATTACATTAAGCCATTTATCTTCTAAATAAACTATTTGTCCTTCTTCAAACAAACCATCAAAATTTTCTAATTCAATTGAATAGGCTCCCGGAACAGAAGTTCTAAAACCAAGCGGCACTTCGTCATTCACATTAAACGGCAATGTTCGTCCTTGTATCGTTAATTTTTTATCACTGTTTAAAGAGTAAAGACTAACCACATTTCCTGCTTCTGTTAGTTCGGCATCGTACGCATTATCTAATTCGTTTGTTGCTCCTTCAATATAACCTAGCAGCATTTGTTTGTATGCCCCTTGTTGGTTGATTATATTTAACCAAATTCTATGTTTTTCAAGTGATTTGAGTTGCTGAGCATTTGCACTTCTATAAAACAAATTGTTTGATCCTGACAAACGTATTGTGTTATCAAAATTAACTGTTCCAGATGCCAATCCTTGCACAAAAAATCCTTGTCCTGCAGCAATATTACCGTTTGGAACATTTGGATTTACACCCGGATTTGGTGAAGCAGCTGTTCCAGCCCCACCTGATGCATTATAAACAGCATAATCGTTAGAATTATAATTATTTGCCGTTATTGGTGTATTGTGCGTCCAAAAGAACATGTTTCCTTGCAACACTGTATTATTTGCCGCATACAACAAATCGGCATCAATAGCACTTGGATACGGATTTCCTAATAAGTTTCTGTTTTGCGTTCCCGAAACAACTATACCAATGGAATAAGGTCCATTGTGGGGCACTCCATAAAACGAACCCGTGAAAACCGACGGTACTGTTGTACTGTGTGTGCCTGGAGCTCTAATTATATATCCTTTAGCCGCATTCATTACAGAAGCCGTACTAATATTTTGCCAAGAATAGGTTGTGTTATTAAACACATAAAAACGATTGGCAGCTGTGTCTGGTGAAAAAGTTCCTAACGTCTGATTTGCAACCGGCGACGACCAATAGGTATAGTCATAAAAAACAACAGGCGTTGTGTTTCTTTCATATCGGATTGAACCTGAATTAACCGCATCGCTCAACTGCACTAAACTTGAATTATTTTGAAAAATAACTGTGGTAGGCAAAGAAGGTCCATCTACCACAAACTCGTTTTCAACTATAACTGTTACACCTGATTGCACAAGTAAAGTTGCTCCGGACAAAACCTGAACCGAACAAGCACTAAAGTTTGAAGAGGCTGTATAGTTTCCTGCAATAATTACTCGCTTAGTTATATCCGGTGTACCGTTACTCCATGTATTGGTTCCTGTTAATGTAGTTGAATTAATAGTTACTGAAGTTATTGTTGAATAAACAGGATTACATACACCCGTTCCCACCACTGCTCTAAAATAGCGAACAGTTGTAAATGTTCCAAATTGTGCAGGAGTTAACGTTGTTGTTGTGTTTGCAATAGTTGTTACACCCACTGTAAAAGCAGCATCATTAGCATATTCCCAACGAATTATATTTCCTGTATGACCTGTTAATGTAATGTTGTTAAACGAAGCCGTATCACAAGAAACTTGATTAGCAGAAAGTGTTCCTCCTACTTGTGGTGTAACCGTGATGGCAACTGTTTGTGTACTTTGACAAAAAGTTGGTCCCGGTGCAGTTGCTGCAGCTGTATAAACTTGATCTGTAGCAGGCATAGCATATACTACATTTGTAGCTGTTCCGGTATATGGAATAGTTCCAGCCGCATCGGTATACAATCCAGTAGTTGGTGACCAAACAATATCTGATGAAGCACTTCCCAATACTCTAAAATTATCAACAGCCCAACCCCAACCCCAATTGGATTGGTAATTAAAACGAATTCGAATTACTTGCCCGGCATACGGGTTCAAATTTAAAAATGTCTGTGCAAAATTGGTAGCCGTTCCTTGATTGGAAGTATATTGAGCTAAATTAGTCCAAGTTAATGAGGGCGATTCAGGATCGGTTCCTTCCGGGAAAGTAGCAAGATTTGCGTTATCAATAGCCACTTGAACATAAGCTAAATCATTTATTCCCAAATACCTGAAATAATGATAAAAGTTTAATGTTGCAGAGGTGTATGAGGTTAAATTGATTGGTGGTGAAATCAACCTTGATCTAGTTACACTTGGTGCAGGAAGATCTCCTTGTGAATCTGAATTAGCAAAAACAAAATTAGTGTTATCATTACTACTAAAAGTATCAAACCAAACTGGACCCGTTGTGGTGTATCCGCTTGGTCGTATCGTCCAGGCAGAAGCAGCAGGACTACTTCCTCCAGTAGAACTAATTCTTGATTTAAACTGAAGTACCGGCGGCACAGGAACTAAATCCGGTGGCCCGTTGATGCCTGAATTAAAGTTTTCACTAAACACTGTTACATTTGAAACAATACCACCTGCTGCATTTAACTGTATAGCCGGTCCATTGACACAGCTTGCTGTTCCGTTTGGCGTTGCAATTGTAATAGGTGTAGGGGTTTCATTGGCTACATAGGTAAACGTAGCCGTATTGGTACTGAAACTACCACTGGTTTGACTAGCTGTTAAAATATAGGTTGTAGTTGCACTGGTATTAAATGTAAAACCTGTTCCGGGAGTACCGGACACACCTGCAGATGGTGTCCAGGTATACACATCATAATTTGCTAAAGGCGATGTAATGGTAATTAACGGTGAATTAGTTAATCCACATTGAGCCGACATTGTTGACGCACTTAGCGTTAACGCTGGCGGTGGAAATATTACGTTAATGGTATAATCTTCAAAAGCTTGATACTCACCATTTCTACACGACGTTAACGCTCCCCCTACAAAAGTAGGGGCATCTATACTACCAATACGTAATCGTCTTGGTCCTAGAGGCTGAGCTCCTGGCACAGTAAAACTGGCTAACAAAGTAGTTGGATTAGTAAATCCTGATACTCCGGAATATACTTGTTCTCCTGCATCTACAAAATCACCATCGTTATTCCAATCTACCCAAATAATTGTGTCGTAGGTAAAACCTGTTCTAAAAGTTATACTCACAGGAACTGTTGCTCCTTGAGCCACATTGGTTGTTAAACCGGAATAATTTCCATAATAATTTGGCAATTCCAGACCCGTTGTATTATTTATACTTCCCATCGTTACGTTTGTAATACCATTTGGGTCTTGAAAATAACCCGCTCCAGAAGGAATGCAATAAACTGGTGGTGCAGGTAACGTTGTAAAACTTGTTCCTGCTGACCATTCTCCAAATTCAGACGGCCCGCAAATACTTCTTACCCAAACGTAATATAATGTGTTGGGTGTTAAGCTTGGAATAGTTGTTAACGTTGTTCCTGCAGGAACTGTGCCCGAAAAAGGCGTTCCATTAGTTGGAGCAACTCCGGTTGTGTTATAATAATAAGCATATCCATTTGCCGGGGAAGGTGTTGGAGCCGTCCAAGTGATGGTAGCATTATTAAAACTAACTAAAACCGCTGGTGCTATAAGACCTGTTGGTTTTAAACAGTTAGAAACATCAATAAAGATATCATCTAAATATAGATTGGCCATATTAGCATCAGAATAAGCTCTAAAACCAAAATAATAGGTATCGGTTGTTGGTGCGGTAAAATTCACGATATTAGTTTCAGGCGAAGATTTAATTTCAGGATGATTTTCTATCTGAATAGCTCCAGCCAAACCTGCTGCTGTTCCGGTAGTACCATAGCGAACTTCCATTTTATTTGTGTAGAAAGTAAAATTAGAAGATCCTCCATATAGATATTGAATTCGATAGGTTTCTCCTGCTGTTAAAGCAATACCCTTTGTAATAAACCATGTGTTTGCCGGATTAGTAGGATGAGCACTATATGTTAAATGCTCATCAAAATAACCAGCTCCAAAATTCGGGTTTGTGGATAACCAGTTGTTTCCACCTCCGCCTCCGTTTTGATTAGACGTACACACCGGCATGTTACCAATTGTAAATCCATCCGACATAGGATCGAAAGGTAAATAATAAGGTACCGTTGTTGCGACACAAGGCAACGTAAATGTTGGTCCTGTTACCCAAGCACTGTAATCTGACCCGCCACAAAACGAACGCACATATAATGTATACGTAAAACCTTCTGATAAACCATTGGCCACCGTTGATATTCCGGCAACAGTTCCTGAATCGCCTAAACCAACTGGTCCTGAACCAGCTAAACCACTACTTCGTACTTCAAATTGATAACTGGTTGGTGCAACCGTTGGTGCAGTCCATGAAATATCTGCCGTTGTACCGGTAAAATTTATTGCTGTTAATCCCGATGGAGTATAACATGGCGGTGTCCATTGCATACGTATAACAGTTCCTGCATTAGAAGTGTTTCTGTAATTTATACCAACATTATTAGCTCCACCTGGTGTTGTAACGAGATAATCAACTGAATTTGCTACTCTATTACTATAATCCGTGGCAGCCGCACCTCTTAAACCACATTGTCCGGGAAGTTGCACATTTGTTGAAGGAGATGATACTTGTTGGTCGTATATAACCTCAACTACATTTGTTCCTTCATGCAATTTAATTTGAAAATTTAACAACCCTTCCCTAGCTGCCAACGAACCATTGGGTCTTGCCATATTTTTAAATTGCACAGTAAAAACTCTACTGCCTACTGCTCCTGTCATTAAATATTCAACACTTGTTGGATGAGTCACTGCACTATAAATAGGTGCCGAACCAAAGCTTGAATAAACCAAACCTCTAGAATGTCCCGCAACAGCTCCTGCATATTGTGTTATACTTGCATTATTAATAGGAGTCGCTTGAGCAGCAACAACATTTGAGGAACCTCCAAAATAGATAAACCCATTTGAATGCACTTTAACTTGTGAATAGTTTGTGCCATTATAATTGAATGAAAAACCAATTGGAATCTCAGAACCTATAGGAGTGAATTGGTTAAATGGTGTTGACCCAAAAATATCTGTTCCGGCAATAGGTGTATAAACCTCTCCATGAGAAACTCCATTGAACTCCTGATAACCATAGTTAACCACTTGTGCTAGTGCACTCAAAGAGGTAAATAAATAAAATCCTAAAAACAATATTCCAAAATTGAAAGTTGTCTTTTGAAATAAATTAGCTAAGGTTTTTTTTAATTGTAAAGTTGTATTCATAGTATTCTAGTTTTTTTGGAAATTCTATTTTTTTGGTTTTTGGCTGAGTTAAAAATAATCGGCTTACAAATTCTTAAAATAATAAAAACCGACTAAATGTGTTAAATCATCGACTAACTACTTTTAACTTAAATTTATGTTTTAAAATTCTGATAAATTAAGGCGTAAACATTTCAAAATCAACACTATAAAACCCTATTTTTTGTAACTGTTAAGAGCAAAAATACATTTTTTTGTGGAATACGTTTACTATTTCATCACAAATTATTAACACTATTTAGTTGTTTTGCTAAATTTTTATGTTAAGATGCTAAAATTTATAAAATGAGTAAAAAAGAACTTACAATAAATGAATTTTTTTAATCTAAAAAAGCATTTCAAAAAAAAATAATCTAAATAATTCACGAAAAGAGGGGTTATTTATCATAAAAAATGCATAATTAGTAAAAATAAAAAAACCCTCTTCAAAAGAAAAGGGCTTGACTATTATTTTTAAAAAGTTGGTTAGAAAATTACTTTCTTGGTAACTGCATTTCCGTTTTTATCAAAAATTTGAACTAACAAAATTTGATTAGCAAGGTTAAGGTTTGTGAAACTTGTTGTATTTGAATTAATATTTTGCTTAGCTGTAATTAATCTTCCTCGCATATCATAAATATTCACTCTATCTAAAACCAGATTGGTTGAAGCTAAAATTTCTATGTTTGAATGATTTTTTACTACTGCAACATCTTGCAATAAAATTGGCGTTACACCTAATGTTTCATTTGTAAAGCGAAGCACAAAGCGACCATCAAATGTTCCTTGCTCTGTAAAGAATGAATAAGGTGAATTTTTTAGGTTGTGAATGGTGTTATTCAATTTATCTTCTAAATAAACATTTTGAGTGGTAAACAAGCCATCAAAAGCTGCCAGTTGTATTGAAAATTCTCCTTGAATAGGCGAATTGTATCCAATAGGATGTATATCTGCAACATCAAATGGCAATGCACGTCCTTGAATGGTTAATTTTTTATCGTTTAGAAGCGAATAAAAACTAACCGGATTTCCAACTTCAGAAAGTTCTCCATCGTATTTATAATCAAAATCATTAGTAGCACCTTGAATGTATCCCAACAACAATTGTTTGAAAGCTCCTTGATTATTGGAAAGTTCAATCCAAAGTCTATTTTTTTCAATTGCATTTGAAGATTTTTGCGAATTGTTCATTCTAAAAAATTGGTTATTGCTTCCTAACAATCGCATATAATTTTTAAATGTTGCAGTTCCGGTTCCAATACATTTCATAAAGAAACCTTGTCCGGCAGCTATTGTTCCGTTTGGAATATTGCCGTTTATTCCGGGGTTGGTGGCAGACTGTGTTCCAACTCCACCCGTGTAATTATAGACCGCATAATCGTTGGAGGTGTATTGATTATTGGTAATTGGTGTATTGTGTGTCCAGAAATAAATTGTTCCTCCTACCACTCCTGCGTTAGATGGCTCATCCATAAAATCATCGGCACTAATGGCACTTGGGTAGGGGTTTCCGAGAAGGTTTCTGTCATTCAAACCATTTACAACGATAGAAACAGGAACATCTCCGTTGTGTGTAACTCCAACAAACTGACCATTATAAACGTTTGGTGTTGATGTATTAAAAGGAGCAATTCCAGGACCACGGATAATGTAGCCAACACCTTCTACAAAAGTGGAAGCGGTTGAAATGTTTGCCCAATTATAAATTGCTGTGTTCCACAAATAAAATCGATTGGCTGGAGTGTTTGGTGAAAAAGCACTAAATATTTGATTAGCTACCGGAGAAGACCAATAGGTATAATCTAAGGATAGCATTGGTGTAGAATTTCTTCGGTAAGTGATTGAACCCGTATTCACCACATCATTAATTTGAATTAAACTGGCGTTGTTTTCAAATATAAAATTGGTAGTTGCAGGCGGACCTGTTACATTAATTTGGTTATTTACGATAAAATTGTGATTAGTTAAAACAGTTATTATCCCCGATTGCACTTCAATAGAACAAGCTTCAAGATCACCGGAAGAAGTGTAATTTCCGGTAAAAATTACTCTTTTTGATGAATTGGGTAAACCGTTACTCCAAGTTGTTCCGTTCCAAATCGTAGTAGGAAATTCTACGGCAACCCCATTGGAGTAAACTGTAGCACATACTCCATTTTGTAATACAACTCTAAAATAACGAATATTGGAAAAAACACCCATTTCTAGAGGTGTCAAACTAGTGGCAGTTGAAGCAATTGGTGTTAGATTTACTGTAAAGGCAGAATCATCGGCATATTCCCAACGAACAATTGGCCCTGAACTACCTGTTAATTCTAAGTTTGCTAAAGAGGATCCTGCACACAAGACCTGATTTCCGGTTAATATTCCGGCTATTGGTTGGGCATCAAAGGTTAGTGTTACATTGGACTGAGATTCGCATCCGTCTACCGTAGTAACAATTGCGTTATAGGTTCTGGTTTGTGTTGGTTGGCTGTAAACAACGGCCAATTGAGTACCTGCAACATAAGGAACAGTAGCTGCGGCATCGGTAAATAAATCATCTACAGGGGACCAAGCAACAGCTGTTGCAACAATTCCCGATACACGAACATTATCAATTGCCCAACCATAATCCCAAGTTGCTTCAAAAAGAAATCTCAGTTTAACAAAGCTATTTCCAACATAAGGCGTGAGGTCTATTGTTCTATTTACAAAATTGGAGGCAGTACCTTGTATTCCGATATAAGCACCAATTTGAGTCCAAGTAGTTCCACTATCTGTAGAAATTTCAACATGTGCTTTGTTTCCTGCAATCCATCGTAGGTAATGCCAAAAACTTAATTCGGCTGTAGAATAGCCATCTAAGCTAAACGAAGGAGATTCTAAAATTGTTCTGGTTAAATTAGAGCTAGGAGAACCTTGAGCATCGGAATTAGCCATATAAAATTGAGAGGCATCATTACTGCTTGCATTAAAATTCCAATAAGCACTAGCATAAGTATAAATACTATTACGCAATGTCCAATTTGCGTTTGCCACGTTACCTCCAACAGAATTATTGATTACAGTCCAACCGCTTGGTCCTTCAAAATTTTCATTCACAATATTAACTGCTGCGGAAGCACCAAATGTTGCCGATAAGGGTTGAATTGTTCCTTCACAAACTGTACTGTCTCCCGGAACAATGGTGATTGTTGGTGGAGAGGGATTTACAGTAACCATAAAAGTAGCTGTAGCTGTGCATAACGCTCCGGAAGTTTGCGAAGCAGTTAAGGTATATAATGTTGGTTCTGTTGGATTAAAAGTAAATCCGGCAACCACATTTCCTGACACGCCGGTGTTAGGCGACCATGTAAATGTATTAAATGAAGCTGCTCCAGAAACTGTAATTGTTGGTGTGCTTAGTCCGCTGCAAATAATTGCTGAACCTGAACTCAAGCTTAATACGGGCGGTGTAGTTACGGTGGCGATAATTGGAGAAAATGGAGAATAACAAGAGGTTGTAAATCGCCAATTATAAAAAAAGTTATAAAATGAATTGTCAAAATTATTACCATTAATAGTAGCTACTGAGGAAGTATAAGGATAAGACACATTTTCGATGTTTCCAATTAAACCCGAAGTGGGAACAGTAGAAAGACTTACTGTATAATTTCCCGGTATAAAATCAAAGTTAATTGGAATAGTTTGAGGTGTGCTACCTCCTACCACAGTAGTTGTGAATGGAACTGAAATTACAGGTACATTTAGAGAATTTCGTATAACTATTAAGCCATTCTGCCCAGAAGAAAGTGGAAAAATATCAACCCCTAGCAATTCGGTTTCATTTGTAACGGTAATAAAAACACCCGAAGGTGCTGTTAAAGCAGTTTTGGCACCTGCAATTGAATTAGGTGAACGCGGTCCTACTGATGCATTTCCTCCGGCAGCCTTTGCTTGAGCATAAAAAGTTGTGGTGGTAGCTAATGGAGGTGTCGTAAAAGTTGATCCTGTAAAAAGTAAATTACCGCCACTTGGGGCATCATACCATTCTGTTACCGACCCTGCGTTGGGAACTGCTACTAAACTTACCGTTCCGGTTCCACAACGGTTAGCAGGAGTTATTGTTGTAAATGTAGGAGGGATACATTCGGTGCTAAATGAAAATAATTGCGACCAAATACTAGTGTCTCCCGGACCACAATTTCCCCGAATCCAAATATAATATGAGGTGGAAGAAGTCAATCCTGTTAAAGGAATAGAAGTAGAACCAAATGGCACAGAACCTGTTGGTGCCGTTGCTCCTGTTGGTGGTGTTTCCACTGTTGAAAGGTAATAGTGATATCCATTTGCGGGTTCAACTGTTGGAGGATCAAAATCAATTGTTGCAGAATTATTGCTAACCGCAGAAATTGTTAAATTTTCGGGTTCAAAACAAGTAGGTGCAATGGTAACACTAATATCATCTAAGACCAAATAACTTTGATTTGCAGGACTGTAACCTTGAAAACCTAAATAATAAATATCATTAGAAACAGGTGTAAAATCAACAAAGGCTGATTGATATATTGTGTTTGTAATGCTTGGCAAATCTAAAATAGTCAAACTCATTTGTGCAGGTGACTGACCCGATCCTAAACGCACTCTTAATCGTTCTACTAACCCCCCGGAATTGGTAGAGTTATATCTAAAAAATAAACGATAAGAAACCCCCGCATCCAATTTTAAACCCGGAAGAAAGAACCAATCATCCATTGCAACGGTATTGTTTTTATTTAGATACAAGGCTCGTGGTGATGAAGCAGGATTAATAGTTTGCACTCTCCATGACATACCGTCGGCATTATCATCAACTGTGACAGAACAACCTGGAATTGTGTTTACTGTAGTGGTATCAAAATTTTGTGTGTAAGGAATAAAATAATATCCGCACGATAAAACCACCAGACTAGAGACACTGTTTATACTACACCCTAAACCTACTGCACGTACTCTAAACCAATAATTCGTTAGAGGAGGCAAATCGGTCACAACAAATGTGGTTGCTCCACCGGTTAAAACACCTGAGTATGCAGGTAGAATTTGTGTAAAGGTATTATTAGTAGACACATCCACTTGATAATCGGTAGCACCTACAACAGGATTAAAATTAACTGTAAAGCCATTTCCCGTATTGTTGGTTGTTGGGGCAAGTGTTGGTGCAGGAATACAAGTTGTTTGTGAACCTGTAATCATATTTCCTAAATTATAAAGCGGGCCACCTAAACAATCGCCATTATAAGGAATTACCCAATAATAATAGGTTGTGTTATTTGCTAAGCCTGTTTGATTAAATGTTGTAGCATTTGATGTACTAACTACAGTATAATCGCCCCCGATAACATTGTTAACAGCCCAATAAGTCCCATTTGGTATTTGAGAGGCAGTTGGAGGCGTGTTTACAGTACTCCTCAAAACTAAATAACGTGTTAGTGGAGATGCTACGGGAGTAAAACTATTTCCGGCAAATGAATTAATAGTTATTGAAGAACCTCCAATAACTAATCCCGAAGGAGTTCCGGTTGGAACAGTGCACGGAGAAGGTCTTTCGTATTTATAAAGTAAACCGTTATCCGGAAATTCTACTGTACTCAATCGCATAGTTTGAGTATTGGCTGTGCCTTTTACACTTCTTAAAAACCAAGAACTATTAATGTTTGCACCGGCCTGAGAACGATTGTTTACATTAGGTAATATAGCGTTATTAGGTCCTCTTAATCCAACTTGAGCAGTTGTAAAAGCTGTATCATCCGGAAAACAAAAACCATAATGTAGTCTTATTTCATTAGAAGTCTCATAAAGTCTAATTTGAAAATTTAAAACCCCTGTATTCGATTTTCTTTCTGCGTTTTTCCATTGTACTATAAAAACACGGTTTGGAGCTGTACCGATTGTAGTGTAAGTAATTGCATTTGTTGTAGAAATTAAATCCGCACCCATAGCACTGATTGCTCCATTATAAGCAGTTCCTGCACTTATTGGGATATACGTTGTTGCGATTGGCTGCGTTGTTCCAAAAGTGATAAAACCATTTGGACTAATATAACAAGTTGTATGTGAACCATTGTCATATTCAAATGTAAATCCGATGTTTGCCAAAACTGCTGCACCAGCTGTATGATTATCCCAAGGAGCTGCGTAAGCCTCGTTTCCGCCAACTATTTCAGTATAAGCACTTAACTCTTCACTAAAAAAATAAGCACTTACTTGAGCATTTATTTTATTTTGAAAAAGAATAAACAACCCAACTGTCAGAAGAAGTTTTAGGTTTTTTGAACAATTACCAAACATGTGTGCTATATTTTTGAATTTGAGTTGAAATTTCATGACTTAAAAGGTTATAAATCAAAAAATTTTACGCTAAATTACTGCAAATGAGCATATAGCTAACTTTTTTTAATTTAATTTTAAATTTATTCGATATAAAAACATTTTTAACGATGAAATACGTATTTTCTAATGTTAATCGTGTTTTTTCTTACAATAATATGTTAAATATAAATCCGTTAAGTAATTATAATCATAACCAATAAATCCAACAATAATTAGAGAAAACTAAAACATAAAACACTCATAAATAAACGTATATAAAAAAGTAATTGTAGAAATAAACCTGATAAATATTCTAATATGCTGTTAGAAAGCATCTTTGATTTTAAAACAAAATTTAGTCTTCTTTATTTATCATTGAAGTAAATTAGGACTACAAGTAGATTTATACTCAAATAAATTGTTTTTGCATAACTTAAAACATATTTAAAGCGATTAAATTATAAACTATTTAAACTTAATCGCTTTTATATGTTGTTAAATCATTTAAGTTAACCTCCGATTTCTCGGAGGCTTCTCTTTATAAAACTCAGCAACTCAGTTGCTCAGTATCTTAGTTTCTAAAAACTTACTGTTTCACCACTCTCACAGTTCTCGTTTCTTCACCTTGTGTTACAATCATATTGTAAACTCCCGATGGATAACGATCTCCAAATTGATAGTTAGCAACTTCGCTTGCATTTACTTCGTTTACTTCTAAAAGTCGTCCTGCCATGTCATACACAGTCAAGCTCACTTTTTCAGTGCTGGAAGTTCTTACATCAACAGCAAAACTGTTTGCAAATGGGTTTGGATAAGCCACTGCTTTGAATTCTGTTGACATGTCTTTGATTGTTTCTTCTGCTTTAACAATAGGATTTGATCGTATTGCTGCTCCACCTGGCACTAAAATATTACAATCTTTTCCGGCATAGAAATAACCGTAAATCTCAGCTTCTACTGTCACTGAATATTGACCACCCGGCGTTAAAGCCTGCAATGCATTAAAGGTACTCAACCTAAAGAATCGTGCTGATGTAGTGTATACTTGGTTATAGCTAACACCATCACTTAACGTGAAACGATATTGTGTTGCTCCCGTTAATGGTGTAGCATAAATTGGTGTGTTTAGTGCGGCTGGTGCAATACCTTGCTCTCCTCCACAACCATCTATTGCTGCCTCTGGGGCCTCTGGTGTATATACAGAGCATACTGCTCCGTAATTAGACCAACCCTCTATTCCATTTACATTTGCTTTTACTCGAACACGAACTTGATATTCCGAAGCATAAACATACTGAATTCCGCTTAACAAGGTTAATTTGAAATTGTTTACCGAGCGTTCGATTGTAGTTGTTTCAACAGCTACTCCGCCTTCCATACGACTTACTTCAAATTCATATCCTGTGGACGAAACTACTGTAGTAGCATAGATAGTAGATTGTAATGATGGTAAAACTTGACCACAAACTGTACTCACTGCGGTAGTTGGAATTGCCGGAGTAAGTATAGTACAAGCTGTTCCATAGTCTTGCCATTCGTTATTAATTCTAACCATTGCACGGATGGAATAAGCAGTATTGAAACCTGCCATATCTGTTTCATTGATACGAATCATCGCAATTGTTTTTTCTACTTCTCTAACTGCCGTTGTAGATAAATTGGTTATCTCGTAACGGTAACCGGTTACAGTTGCTCCTACAGGCAATCCTGTTGGTGTATCTGCCAAGATAGAAGAATTAACAAATTGCAATGTGGTTCCATTGAAATAGGGGCGGATTTGTGTTAAAACTACTGGACAACCATCATTCAACTGGCCATTACAATTTTGTAGAATACCATCGTAGCAAATTTCTGTTGCTCCCGGATAAATGGTGTTATTGGTATCATCACAATCTAAATTATTAGTAACATAACCAACAGGTTGTCCGGTACAATTTGAAATTGAACTTGCAGCATTCCCAAATCCATCACCATCAAGATCAGCATAATAAGTTACAGCATTCAAAAGTGTTATGGTAGCTCCATTGGCACTACCTGCGTCATTAGTAACTGTCACTAACCCAGAAACTCCTTGAGGAACAGTGACTACTAATTGCGTATTAGTTTGTGAATCAATAGAAACCGGAGTTCCACCTACTGTTACTGTAGTCACATGAATTAAATTATTTCCTGAAATTGTTACCGAACCGGATCCATTATCACAAATAGCTGTTGGGGCAGTATTTGAGACCGATGGAGGAATCATAGTAACGGTTCCATAAAACGCAAAATTATTTATGCTAAATTCTCCATTATCATCGTCAGCATTATATCCAAATAATCTAAAAGTAATAGTGCTTTGAATATTTTGATATGTACCTGAAGATAAATCTATCGAACGATTATGAGAATTTGTACTACCCGTAGAATAATTTGACCCTATTGAGCTTCCATAATTTGATAAACTAGACCTAAAAGAAAAATTTTCTGGAGCATCATTATTTCTTCTCTGACCTTGATAATCAAAACTTTCAAAATTTAATTGATAACCTACTGATGGAGTGATAGAAAACTCAAAATAACGATTTAACGTACTATTTTCGGACCAATCTTCTGCACTGTAAGCTCCATTTCGAGATTTGTAAGATAAACCTGGACCTCGTCCAATACCAGAAGCTGTTGCATTTGCATCCACAACCTGATTTGTTGTAAACGGATTTGCTGAGTTGTTATCGGTTGTTATGTCATTTAGGAAAATAACGCTCGGTACTTCATAATTAATTGTTACATCATCAATACCAAAACCATGATCACTACCACTATGATCTATATCTCTCCAACGAAGCATAATATAATCACCATTAGCTAAAGATAAACCCGGAATAGAAATATTTGTTCTAGTTACTCGATTGCCTGGACTATTACCATCACGGGAACCAGATGGGCCACCATTAAGTGGTCCGTTAGCGTCCAAAGCAGAAACTGATGTCCAACCAAAATCTGAATTTTCATTTAAATCTGAAAATGAAGATGAGCTTGTTCTGTATCTAAAAGTTATACCTTGTGTAGCACTTTCTCCTTTTCTCCATTGCTCCAAGGTATAAGTGACTGTAATTGAAGTAATCGTAACACCCGATGTATTTCTTAACAAAAGCCCAATAGCTGCATCGTCTGTACTTCCGCTATTAACAATACCTAACGCTCGGTCAGAGTTAGTCCCTGTACCGTAACTATAAAAACGTCCGGTACTACTTTCACCATTATTGGCAGCATAGACGTTTGGACTGGCATTACCGTCTTCTCTTTCAATATACCAAGATGGAATAGTACTGTTATTGAAAAAACTGTTGTTTGTACCGCTTGTCGCAAGCGTGTTAAAATTCTGAGAATAGCTCCCAGTCGCATTCATGTTTACCTGACCAATAGAAAGGACAGGTAAAAAAACAAAGGCTAAAATTGTTAGTAGCCCAAAAAAACGTAAATGTTTAGTTTCCATATATAAATGTATTTAGTTGAATACAATCTTGGAAACGTTCTGAAATTCATCTGGTTAACAATGAAAAAAGGGTGTGTTGAATTTTGGAATATCAAATTTAGTTAACATCATTACTCCAGCATAAAAAACTCGACAAGTTGATAATATTTCCGATTAAATACCTGTTTTTCAACACATTCATAATGATTATTCAAAATTAATGCATTTATCTATATTAAAAATACCTATAAATGGGGATTTTATAAAAAAAACCTCCGATTTCTCGGAGGCTTCTCTTTATAAAAACTCAGCAACTCAGTTGCTCAGTATCTTAGTTTTTAGAAACTTATTGTTTCACCACTCTCACAGTTCTCGTTTCTTCACCTTGTGTTACAATCATATTGTAAACTCCAGATGGATAACGATCTCCAAATTGGTAGTTAGCAACTTCGCTTGCATTTACTTCTTTTACTTCTAAAAGTCTTCCTGCCATGTCATACACAGTCAAGCTCACTTTTTCAGTGTTGGAAGTTCTTACATCAACAGCAAAACTGTTTGCAAATGGGTTTGGATAAGCCACTGCTTTGAAATCAGTTGGTATGTCTTTGATTGTTTCTTCTGCTTTAACAATAGGATTTGATCGTATTGCTGCTCCACCTGGCACTAAAATATTACAATCTTTTCCGGCATAGAAATAACCGTAAATCTCAGCTTCTACTGTCACTGAATATTGACCACCCGGCGTTAAAGTCTGCAATGCATTAAAGGTACTCAACCTAAAGAATCGTGCTGATGTAGTGTATACTTGGTTATAGCTAACACCATCACTTAACGTGAAACGATATTGTGTTGCTCCCGTTAATGGTGTAGCATAAATTGGTGTGTTTAGTGCGGCTGGTGCAATACCTTGCTCTCCTCCACAACCATCTATTGCTGCCTCTGGGGCCTCTGGTGTATATACAGAGCATACTGCTCCGTAATTAGACCAACCCTCTATTCCATTTACATTTGCTTTTACTCGAACACGAACTTGATATTCCGAAGCATAAACATACTGAATTCCGCTTAACAAGGTTAATTTGAAATTGTTTACCGAGCGTTCGATTGTAGTTGTTTCAACAGCTACTCCGCCTTCCATACGACTTACTTCAAATTCATATCCTGTGGATGAAACTACTGTAGTAGCATAGATAGTAGATTGTAATGATGGTAAAACTTGACCACAAACTGTACTCACTGCGGTAGTTGGAATTGCTGGAGTAAGTATAGTACAAGCTATTCCATAGTCTTGCCATTCGTTATTAATTCTAACCATTACACGGATGGAATAAGCAGTATTGAAACCTGCAATATCCGTTTCATTGATACGAATCATCGCAATTGTTTTTTCTACTTCTCTAACTGCCGTTGTAGATAAATTGGTTATCTCATAACGGTAACCGGTTATAGTTGCTCCGTTTGGTAAACCTGTAGGAGTATTAGCTAAAATAGAAGAATTAACAAATTGCAATGTGGTTCCACAGAAATAAGGACGAATTTGGGTTAGAACAACCGGACATCCGTCATTTAAATCACCGTTACAGTTTTGAAGGATACCATCGTAACAGATTTCTGTGGCTCCTGGGTAAATAGTGTTAGCGTTGTCATTACAATCGCCACCTACTGCTACATAGCCATCAGGTTGAGCTGAAGCAACGGTAGTTACAGCATCATTACCATAAGTATCACCATCTAAATCTTGATACCATGTACGGCTAACAATTAATGTGTAATCTTCAGTTTGACCATATTCAAAACCTAAACATGGATTATTAATATCCGTAGTGCCAAATAATTTTTTAACTCTCATACGAGTTGAGCCTGCTGAAGCATTCGCTGGAACCACAATGTTTGAAACTGCTTGAACAGCATCCAGTCCAGTAGACGAGTAAATTGAACCAGCATTATAGGTTTCACCGGCATCATCAAAATCACCGTCCTGATTCCAGTCAACAAATACTCTAAAATTATTATTAAAAGGACCATCTGTATTACCTTTTAAAGTCATTGAATAAGATTGTCCAGCTGTAACATTTCCTGTCACTGCAATAAAATTTTCAAGTGAAGCAGAACCATTAACTACATTACTTGAAGTATTATTAATTCCTGCAAAATTCACTAAAGTAATTGGCTCTATAGCGTCAGAATAATTAACTCCCGAACAATATGGCACAAAAGGATCTATTTCAGTTGTAAAACTAAACTCTCCACATCCTACTGCATCACCACCAATACCACTGGTAGGAACAATTTGCCAATAGAACGTTGTTTCAAACCCTGATATAATAACATTTGTAGTCAAGCCTGTTACTGTTGTAACCAAAGACAAACTTCCAGAGGTTGTCCCGGCATACAATTTATATCCCGTAGGAGTTGGGCCAGAAGTTGGTGCTGCCCAGGTAAGCGTTAAACTACCAACCGGCACATTCGTAGCTCCATTAACAGGAGAAATCAATGTAGCACATTGTGTTGGGTTTGGATTAACAGTTAAAACACCACTAATACTTGAAGTTCCATTCCATTCGTTAAACTCATAACCGCCATAAACAAAAGGACCGCCATTTAATCTAAAACGAGATGCATAACGATACGTTCCAATTGGAAGTGTACTTCCGATAGTAGCTTGGTATTCGTCATTATTGTTTCCGTCTGTTTCAACATTAAAAGTAGCCGGCACCCAAGTTGTCCATGTGTTTGGGTTAGAAGAAGCATCAGCACCTATCGGGCTAATACCAATCCAAGCTTCAATACCTGGTGCTTGACCCGAAGTTGTATTTGTTAAACCTCCTTCATACACACGTGCATAAACAGTTGCAGATTCTCCTAATAATATAGTAGCAGAGCCTGGGAACTGAAGATTTACATAATCTGGAGTATCGGTTGGCATAGGGTTTACCTGAACAGTAAAATCTAAAGTTACACCATAAGAATCACTATAACAAGGATTTGGCGGAACTTGACCAGAGTCTGCTGTACCAATTCTCATTCTGTGAGCTCCTAAAGTAGCACTCATAGGTATAGTGAAAGTTGCGTTTAATGTAGTAGGATTAGCAGATAAGGAAACTCCTGTATAAACTAACTCTCCTGCATCGGCAAAAGAACCATTATCATTAAAATCAATCCAAATATTAGTATCATATGTAAATCCGGTGGCAAACGTTATTTGAGTATTTAATGTTGCACCTTGATTAACTGAAACTACAGTAGCAGTATTATTTTGGTATGTTACATCAGGAATACTAACAGTTGTAGTGCCTAATACCACTTGAGTGATACCCAATGCATCGTTGCTAGTTGGCACAGAAGCACAATAGTTTAAATCTGATCCTGTTGTAAAAGACTGTTCAACACAACCAACCGCATCACCATTATTATTTTTAGGAACTATTTTCCAATAGTATGTGGTATTGGCTGCCATAACAGCCGGAGTATAACTTAAAGCAGTAACGTTAGCTACTAAACTTGGGTTAGAAGATGTTCCAAAATAGACATCATAACTCGTTGGGCCTCCTGTGGCGGCAGACCAAGATATTGACGAATTTCTAATCACATTTGTTGCTAAATCTCCTGGTATTAAAGCAGTAGCACAATTAGGTGGAAGAACGGGAATAGTACTAACTACAACATTATCAATAAACAAATCATTGTCCACATTACTAATCGTGCTTTCTCCATAAAATCCAATTCTAACTGTTCCTGTATAAGAAGCAAGGCTTATAATAACATGTGTTCCTAAACCGTTTGGAATAGGAGTTGCACTTGTCCACTGTTGTAAAATATTAGCATTTGACCATGTTACGCCATTATCAGTAGAAATCACAACTGCAAATTTATCATCAACACCTAATGTTGCTGGTGTAGTTGCCCCAAATGCAGTTAAAGCTAAATCAAATTCTAACTGATATTCTCCTCCAGTTCCTAGGTTGTAACTTGGTGAAATTAACCAATCTCTTCTAGAAGTTCCAAAAATATTAATTCTAGCCGCATTGTTAACTGGAGAAGTAACATTTGCATAATCATCCAAAATCCATGCTGTAGAACTTGTCAATGTAGTTGAAGCCCCTAAAAGACCATTATTTCTTGACCAACAATTAGATGGAGGCACAGCAGAAGCAAAAGGCTCAACTGTAGTTGGAGCATCAAAAGCGGCACAAGCTGTTGTAAAAGAAGTAGACGAAGAATTTAAACTATATCCTCCTAATGGGCATACTTGTCTAACATAAACTTGGTATGTAGTTGAAGGCAATAATCCAGACAAGGCATATGGTGAAGTTGCAACACTAGAAGCTATTGTTCCTCCTGCACCAGCTGTTGCTCCGGTTCCGGGTGTAAATCCTGAAAGCCCATACTCTACAATATAATTTCCAGAACCAGTCCAAGTAATGTTTGCAGAATTTTGTGTAATTGTATTTGAGCCTAAAGAAGTTCCTGTAGCACAAAGTGTATTTTGTGATCCACTTAATGCTGTGGCACTATAAAAAGGTTCCCCCGTACACAAATCATTGTATGAAAAAATATAGTAATAATATTGTGTACCTGATGTTAATCCACTATCCGAAAAAGTCGTTGCATTGCTAGCTAATCTAACATTGGTGCCTGCCCCTAAAGTGGTTGATCCAACTGTATAAACAGTTCCATTTGAAGGTGTTGGTGCTATTGCACTTGTACTTCTTACCACTAAATATTTACTTGGAGCGGGAGAAGCTGCAGTAAATGAACCATTTAGAGAAGTGGTAGTAACGGCACTAAATGATAATCCTGTTGGCAATGCACTTGGAGTAACGCATGGACTTAAAACTAAAGGTGTCCAAGTAAACGTTAGACCTGCCGATGGAAACGCCGCAATTGATGTAGAAGTAAATCTTACGTTATGAGCATTACTAGTTGCGGCAGCTGTATCATTCCAGGCAGGTGAAGAATCTGGCACTGAAGTTGTCAACCTTCTAGCATTGTAATCAGAGTTTGTTGTGCCTCTTAATCCAACTTGCGGAACTAGGGCTATACTTGCATTGACAGAAGCAGAACCATCATATACATTTGAAATTGATCTAGTTAAAGTATTTAATCTAATTTGAAAACTTACACTTTCATTTGTAAAAGGTGTTGAATTATATCTTTTAAATTCTTTCCACTGAAAAATAATTTCATCACCAATCTGTTGCCATCTCAATTCAGAAGTAGCTGATGCAGAAACTAAATCAGTTCCTAATGCAGCTATTATTCCACTAGAAGTTGTTGAGTTACTGATGGGTATGTAGCCGTGAGTGTTTGCATTCCCCATAATAAGATAACCATTTGGACTAAAACCAACGGTAGTTATTGTGGTTCCATTGTAATTAAAAGACGTTGGTAAAATAACACTTAAAATAGTGTCATCAAGACCTGCTCCAGAAGCCGCAAGTGTCCCTCCTGTAATTGGCGTATACGTTCCCGAACTTTGAGAAAAAGTGTACGTAGACACTTGGGCCATCGCCCCTTGACCCATCAAAAATGATAGCATCAAAGCCAATGACGATAGCCATGTTAACGAAAGAAAATTGGAGGAAAATGAAGAATCTCGTTCACTTTGCTCCAACTTCTTACGATTGAACTGCGACCCCAATCGCGTGTTCAAAAAAATGTAGTTTGAATTCATAAATAGTTAATAATATTAAATTAATACATAAAGTTAAGATGATTCTTATCGACAATGTTAACCAAAAGTTATCAAATCGTTTAAATTCTTAAATCATCGGTGAAATGCACTTAAATTTAACAATAGCTAGTAAATCGAATCTCATTTTATTATATAACAAAAAAACTCCTCAAAAAATGAGGAGTTTTCATTAAACTATTAAGATGTGCTTACTGTTTCACCACTCTCACAGTTCTCGTTTCTTCACCTTGTGTTACAATCATATTGTAAACTCCCGATGGATAACGATCTCCAAATTGATAGTTAGCAACTTCGCTTGCATTTACTTCGTTTACTTCTAAAAGTCGTCCTGCCATGTCATACACAGTCAAGCTCACTTTTTCAGTGCTGGAAGTTCTTACATCAACAGCAAAACTGTTTGCAAATGGGTTTGGATAAGCCACTGCTTTGAATTCTGTTGACATGTCTTTGATTGTTTCTTCTGCTTTAACAATAGGATTTGATCGTATTGCTGCTCCACCTGGCACTAAAATATTACAATCTTTTCCGGCATAGAAATAACCGTAAATCTCAGCTTCTACTGTCACTGAATATTGACCACCCGGCGTTAAAGTCTGCAATGCATTAAAGGTACTCAACCTAAAGAATCGTGCTGATGTAGTGTATACTTGGTTATAGCTAACACCATCACTTAACGTGAAACGATATTGTGTTGCTCCCGTTAATGGTGTAGCATAAATTGGTGTGTTTAGTGCGGCTGGTGCAATACCTTGCTCTCCTCCACAACCATCTATTGCTGCCTCTGGGGCCTCTGGTGTATATACAGAGCATACTGCTCCGTAATTAGACCAACCCTCTATTCCATTTACATTTGCTTTTACTCGAACACGAACTTGATATTCCGAAGCATAAACATACTGAATTCCGCTTAACAAGGTTAATTTGAAATTGTTTACCGAGCGTTCGATTGTAGTTGTTTCAACAGCTACTCCGCCTTCCATACGACTTACTTCAAATTCATATCCTGTGGACGAAACTACTGTAGTAGCATAGATAGTAGATTGTAATGATGGTAAAACTTGACCACAAACTGTACTCACTGCGGTAGTTGGAATTGCCGGAGTAAGTATAGTACAAGCTGTTCCATAGTCTTGCCATTCGTTATTAATTCTAACCATTGCACGGATGGAATAAGCAGTATTGAAACCTGCCATATCTGTTTCATTGATACGAATCATCGCAATTGTTTTTTCTACTTCTCTAACTGCCGTTGTAGATAAATTGGTTATCTCATAACGGTAACCGGTTACAGTTGCTCCTACAGGCAATCCTGTTGGTGTATCTGCCAAGATAGAAGAATTAACAAATTGCAATGTGGTTCCACAGAAATAAGGACGAATTTGGGTTAGAACTGGTGCCAAAGTTGTTACAGAAATTTCATTTGAATTTTCAGAAGTAGAAACTGCATCAACCGCACGAACCACATAAGAATATGTTGTTAAAGTTGATAATCCCGAAACATTTAAAGAAGTTTCAGGAGCAGCAACCGTAAATGGCGAACCAAATACAGGCACATTTTCAAGTATCGTATCGGTAGAACGAATACTAATATCATCAATTGTCACAGCTTCGTATGATCGCAAACTGATTCTAATTGTAGATTGTGTTGCTGTAAAAGTCCTTTCATATTTTGTCCAAGTACTGGCAGCCGGAAGCTTTGCAGGCGTTCCGCCTTCAATATAGTTAGTTCCGGAAGTTCCTTGGATAGAAAAGTTTTTTAAACCGTTTGTACCTGAAGCTGAATAATTGTTATACCAAAATGAAAACACGTATGTTTTTCCAACTTCTACAGTTACGTCTTGTTGAATTATTGATGTATCTGTACCAGTTCTTGCAACAGCATAATTACCTGAATGAGGATTTGTTGTAGTTACAAAATAATTACCTGAACCAGTGGCCGAAGAATAACCACTTGTATCTCCGTTTTCATAACCTCCGTTAATCACTAATTCCGGACTTAAAGAAGAAACCTCTGTGTAAACATCAACTTGATAACTTGTTGCACCTTCTACTTCTTCCCAATTAGCTGTAAAAGCTCTATAACTAACAGTAGTAGCTGCTGTAGCAACAGGAGCATCAATAATTGGATTAACACCTGTTCCGCTTACAGAAACAATTTGAGTTGTTGCTCCGTTTGAAGATATTTCGATATCACCACCGGTAGCTCCTGAAAAAGAAGGTTGAAAACGAACGTAAACTGTTATTGGTTGACCGTTAATACTTCCTCCTGTTTGCCCTAAATTTAAAAAGGAAGAAAAATCAACATCATTCGTACTCAATACAAAATCGTCTGGTGCTACTAGTAGAACATTCGAAGTTAAAAAAGAACCTGAAAGAGTGAAAGTTTGACTTGCTGAATTTTCTTCTACAATAACATTACCAAAATCTAATGATTCTTGAGAAACAATTAATTCAGGATCCGGAAGCGACTGAACTTCACCGGCAACATTGATTTCTAAATCAAAATCATAACCTTCTACATAAATTATATCAGTATAATTTCCGACAGGCAATTCGCTAACTAAACGTACATAAACAGTTGTGGCACTTCCATCGTAATTTGATAATGTAATTCCACCTTCTGCAAAATCAAACCATGTTGAGTTGTTTAGTGATATTTCAAAATTATCTCCCGGTAATACTACAACTTCTTGACTTCCGTCCAGATTCAATCCATTTAATTCAAAAGTACCTGAGTTTGATGGGCCAGAGCCAACAACATAAGTTAATCCCGAAACAGACGTTGGTGTTGCTGTAAGAATTGGTGATGTTACAAAATCACAGAAAAATGAAGCCGAAGCTGAATTTCTAGGAGTTGGAGTACCAACAGTAAAATCTGCAGAATTGACATCTGTATCATCACATCCATTATTATTTCTAAGTGCAGCAGTAGAGTTAGAAAGTACTCCGGTTGCAGCAGATCCTTCAAAGCAATTTGCACTTCCAAATCCTACAAAATCAATAATACTTGCATCAGCCGGACAAGTTCCGGTTAAAGGAGTTGTGCTATTTACTAAAGCAACTTTTCCATTAGTTCCACTCATGTTTATCGTACCGATATGATCAGCGGTTGGCAAATCACTACCCGTTGCACCTCCTGCTAATTGAACTAAAAAATAACCTCCCGGTTGAACACTTTTGTTTGGTAAATCTACATTGTTTGTCCATGCTATACCAGTACTAGAAGCATACTGAATAGACCATCCGTTTAGACTTACTGCAGAAGCAGTAGGATTATAAATCTCCACAAAATCATTTTTATAGGGAGCTCCTGAATTTCCACCACCACCATAAACTTGACTAATAACTAAGTGGTTTAATGGTCCGGCTGGTTCTGTAACTATTCCTGAAACTGAAACCTCTTCATCTAAATCATAACCTGACACATATACAATTCCATTATAACTATTCACACTCAAACCAGCAGCTAATCGAACATAAATAGTTGTGTTAGCTCCGTTATATCCGGATAAAACTACCTCATCACTAAAAGTTGAATTGTTGGTAGAAATTTCAAAACCTATATCTGCTAAAAGGGTTACATCTTCTGAACCATCTAAATTAGTTCCGCTTACTACAAATGATTCTGCCTCTGAAGGACCTTCACCAACAACATACGTTAAATCTGAAACAGTAATTGGAGCAACAGAAAGGGTTGGTTCTGAAACAACAACTTGTTTTTTATATAATTTTAATTTTACTTGAGCTGACGTGTAACAAGCAAATCGTGGATTTGAATTATTCCATTGCAATTGTCTAGCCGGCGTAGCAACATTGCTTAATGTCCACAATCCTGATGCAACACTAAACGTCCATTTTTCGTTATTTGTCGGTGTATTATTAAAAAAACCTGCATGATTTGCAGTCCCTGTTCCCGCATTACCCCATGACACATATCCAACAGATGGGTTGTAAATTGTAATTTGATTTGACTCTACAGAAATGGCAAATACATTATTGTTTGTAAAACCCGTAGTAATTGTACTTCCCGGATTGGTTACAGCAGTGAAGTTAATAATTGGTCCACTACTAGTTGTGTTAAGCATAATTCCATCACTAGCCGAGCCATCGCCCACTATGAGATACTCACCACTTGTTAATGACTCAAGACTCGTAATCTGTTCAAAAGTCTGACCCCAACCCATAGTTACCACGAAAAGTAACAGCAAGAAAAAGGGTTTAAAAGTAATTTTTGTTTTCATCATGTAAATAGTTTTAATTTTTGACATAACAAAATTACTTAGAAAGCTCTAGAAAACCATAAAATTAGGTTACCAATTCGTTAAGTTCGGCAATCGGCAAAGAACATCGATAAACGGCAAATAAAAAGCCTGATAATTTTCGGTTTTTCGAAAAACCTAGGTTTAATTTTAATAAATTATTTTTTTATAATCGATTTAATTGGTGTAACGTTTGTTAGAACAACGCTCTTACAAACATCATACCCTTAAATTTTTTGAATTGATGCTGGGGTTGATTTCAAATTCAATTTGTTGATTTCCGACTGCAAGAAAGCTATTTTTTATATTCTTTTCTATTTCAAAAAGATTGTTATACGAAACAAAAAATCCCAACCAAAAAATGGAAGGGATTTCTAAAATTTTATTTTTAAAAAGTTTATAAAATCAACTTCTTAGTAACAACTTGACCATTTTCTAACTCGATTTGCACAATAACCGTTTGCTTTGAAAAGTTTGTGTTTGCTACAAATTCGTTTGTACCCTGTTCTTTTTGAGAAAACACTACTCTTCCTAAAACATCATAAACCAAAACGCTATTGATTTTTTCTAACGAAGATTTTATACGAAGCTGTCCGTTTGAACCAAATGCTATGACACTGGAAGCAACTTCGTTAAAGTTTGGATTTGACAATGTTTCATTAGTGTAACGTAATTCAAAACGATTATTAACTTCACCGGCATTTGAATCAAAAACATAAGGACTGGATGTTAGATCGTGAATACTATTTAACATTTTGTCTTTCAAATACACTTTTCTATTTTCTAAGCCTATCACCTCTGCAATAGCAACTGTAAATGTTCCGGCAGTTGTTGTGTTGTAACCCAAAGGCACAACATCGTTTTCATCA